>JAGAFN010000072.1 GCA_017612585.1 Bacillota bacterium
AGGAGAAGTTGCGGACAGGGTTTACGAGCTCGATAGTGAGGGACTTCACGAAATATCGGAAGCATAGTGCGAAGATTGAGGCGCGTGCATTAGCGATTTTTCATGGATATTAATGGAATATTAATGTGGACAAAATCGTGTAGAGAGTGTATGATTTTGCACCATAGAGAAGTGTCTATTAAGAAAGTGTATAAAAATGAAGAAGGATTATAGAACTATTGTGGTCAAAGTTGGATCGTCTTCTCTCACTCATGCGGAGACGGGCGGTCTCGATCTAATTAAGCTGGAGGTCCTGGTCAGGGAACTCACAGATCTCAGAAACAGCGGACATCGCATAATACTTGTTACATCGGGAGCGATTATGGTTGGGCGGACGGCGCTCGGTTTTGATGCGCGCCCGGAAAGAATCGACGAGAAGCAGGCATGCGCGGCTGTCGGTCAGGCTCGCCTTATGATGATGTATCAAAAACTGTTTGCCGAATACAACCAGGTATGCGGTCAGATTCTGATAACAAAGGATATTGTGCTGAATGACACATCTTGGAATAATGCGCGAAATACTTTTAAGGAGCTCCTTGACCTTGATGTAATTCCGGTTGTAAATGAAAACGACAGCGTTGCTACTTCGGAAATTGAATCCCTAAATGTATTCGGGGATAACGATACGCTTTCCGCTGTGGTTTCAAATCTTGTTGGAGCGGATCTTCTTATTCTTCTTTCGGATATCGACGGACTCTATACTTCCGATCCGCATACGGATTCGGATGCCGAGTTCATACGCGTTGTGGAAAACCTGGATAGCCAAATCATGTCGATGGGAAAGAGCAGCACGGGATCCAATGCGGGAACCGGCGGAATGGCGACAAAACTCTCCGCAGCTAAGATTGCAATGGCGTCGGGAGCGGATATGGTAATAGGAAGCGGCGAGGACTTCAGAATAATTCATCGAATAGTGGGTGGGGAAGAAGTTGGAACGCTCTTTGTAGGAAATAAGGACGAAGCATTCGACCTGAAATCGTATATTGAATAACGAATAACGTCTTGAAAGATGAAGCATGTCTTCGACGACGAATTATATCTTGAGTTAAATGCATTTTGTTAACGTGAGTGAATGAACATGGATCTAATTGAAATCGGGAAAAGAGCAAAGACAGCATCAAGAGATGTGGCAGTGCTTAAGGCTGAAGAAAAGAATGCGGTGCTTAGAGCGTGCGCGGATGCTTTGCTTATAAAAAAAGAAGCAATAATTAGTGCCAATGAGGAAGATATACGTCGAGGACAGGCCAATGGGATGCCGGAGAATCTCCAGGATAGGCTCATGCTTAACGATGACAGGATCAAAGCGATGGCAGAGGGTCTTCTGGAGATGATGGAACTTCCTGATCCGGTTGGAGAAGTCATTTCTTCGGTTGAGAGACCAAACGGACTCGTGATTGAAAAGAAAAGAGTTCCAATAGGTGTCCTTGGAATTATTTATGAGGCGCGCCCAAATGTTACGACAGACGCGTTTGGACTTTGTTTTAAATCGGGAAATGCAGTAGTGCTAAAGGGCGGAAGCGATGCTATAGAAAGTAATAAGGCGATAGTCTCTGTGCTTAGGGCTGCGATTGAGAAGTGCGGAGTAAATCCCGATGCACTGCTTTTGATAGAGGATACATCGCGTGAGACGACGCGCGAGTTTATGAGGCTCAATGGATATATAGATGTACTCATTCCGCGAGGAAGTGCGGGGCTAATTAAGACTGTCGTCGAGAACAGCACTGTACCTGTAATTGAGACGGGATCGGGGAACTGCCACGTATATGTTGAGAGAAGCGCGGATATAGAAATTGCAAAGTCGATTCTAGTAAACGCAAAGACGCAGAGGAACAGCGTATGCAATGCATGCGAATCACTGCTTGTGGATAGGGCTATCGCAGACAAGGCGCTTCCTGTTCTTGCGGAAGCGCTCGCAGAGTATGATGTGGAATTGCGCTGCGATGAAGAGGCGTATGCGATTCTGGACGGAAAGATTCCAGCTGATCTTCTGGTTATGGGAACCGAAGAGGATTGGGGAACGGAATTCCTTTCCAATATAATATCTGTCAACATCGTTGACGGTTTGGATTCTGCGATAAACCACATCAACAAATACAATACGGGGCATTCGGAGACTATCGTTACAAATGATGCTACGAGCGCGGAAGAATTTCTGAACAGAGTTGATGCTGCATGCGTCTATGTGAATGCTTCAACCAGATTCACTGACGGATTTGAATTCGGATTCGGAGGAGAGATCGGAATCAGTACGCAGAAGCTTCACGCAAGAGGTCCGATGGGGCTACCTGAGCTCACGAGCTACAAATACATAGTTCGCGGAACAGGGCAGACACGCGGATGAACAATACCTGTGCATAATCAAGATATATACTGCAATACCTGAGTATGACCAAGAACTAGTGAAAATAGGAGGGTTGGATTTCCGGCCCTCCTAAATTATGAAATAAATTTTCAGAAAAATTAAAAAATTACTTCCATTTTTGTGAATAAAGTGTTACAATAGGGACAGGCACATGAACAATGTTCATGTAAATGGTAAACAACGAATAGTAACTAGTTTTGGACAGCATATTATGGCAATCATCATTTAAAGGAGGTAACCATTGTGAAAGGCAATTTTATGCGAGCGCGCCCCTGGTTAGTCGGTGTGTTAGCAATCTCTGTTGCTGCTGTAATCACCGCCGCTGTTATTATTGGCTTTTCTAATAAGAATTCGAGCGATAATAGGTACAGCGCTGAGGAACCAATCCAGGAAGACACTGCACCTGAAAGTCTTTCGTACACTCGTGTCGATCCAAAAGTAGTAAAGAGCTCATGGGCAGTCGTGGGCGTTAGTAAAGCAGACGGGTCAGGATTTAAAGAGGTAAAAGATGAGCATATTGTATTTGATGACAAAGATATGCGTTATTACAAGAAAGACAAACTTGTAATGAACTATGCTTATCGTTTTGCTGATGAGTTTACTATAGAGCTTGTTAACCATGATGATGTCAAAGATCAAAGATCGTGGCTCTTGCAGGAATTGAAGAAAGATGGCGACAGCGAGATCACGATAACAGACAGCACGGCGGATTTGAAATACTATATCGAACTTGCGCCTGATTTTGAGGATCCTGAGTTGGCTAAACAAGTAACCATGGAATATTTGAATGGCTGGTGGAAGATGACGGAAACCGGTCGCAAAGGAAACCGTGAAGCATTGCCTGATAGCTGGATGTATTTTGCGGATGGCAGAATGTATTACTATGCAAACGGTATCCAGGTTACAGATAATGCGGTAAGCCTCGATAAGCAGACATTGGTTATGACCAATGAACTGTTGGGAGTCACATTGTATTGGGAAGTCGCAAAAGAAGAAAACGGCGATGTGCTTTATACGGATTCTTCCGGAATAGAGTATTACTGCACAAAGGGAGATGGTTATAGCAGCACTAACCCGGATGGATTCTGGGAGATGTACGCAGTAAGTGTTGTTGATGGATCGAATTATTCACCGCTTTCTTCATGCTATCTTGTATTCTCGGGAAATAGCTGTAAATACTATGTTGGAGGAAAACTAACAACTGATAATACATTCTATTGGCTGGACGATTGGACAATCAATATCACTACGCAGGACGGAACAACAGATGAGTGGGTCATTATCGACAGAGGAAACGGCTCTGCAATTATCACGGGCAAAAACCGTATGCTGGCTTATTACGTGAGACGCACATCACCTATCGACTTTGATCCGGAACTTGTGGGAGAGGCCATTTCCGATGCGGACCTACAAGGTGCATGGAATGTGCTCTCGTGGCAGTTACTTGACGGAACACAGTATACGGAGCCGGAAGGCTGGCAGTTCGTCTTTGAGGATGGATTAATCAAATACTACATAAATGGTGTTTTGATTAATACTAACTCTTACTCATTTACAGACCCCACACATATGACGCTTAAGACCATAAGCTCATACGATGGAGAAGGTGTCGGAAATACAACGGAGTGGGAACTCAAGATCAATAACGGCATTGTAACAATTAAGGATAGAAATCTTGGATTGATATACCGCATGACTAAAGACACTACGGATCTAGGTGAATCGGTGGACATAACAACGGATATGCTCCAAGGCACATGGAAGGTAGTATCATCTGACGCAGACGGATTTAATACCGATAAGTATTGGACATTCACCTTTGACGGAAGCAATGTAACGTTCAAGGGGGACAATACATATAGATACACTTATACGCTGAAAGATAATGTAATAACTGCAGATCTAACAGGCTATGATTTCCAGCAGACTTGGAAACTGGCGCTTACGAAAGATGGGCAGCTTACAATCGCAATCGGTGGTAACTATACATACATTTGCGAGAAGGATTCCGGGGAAAATAAACCTGAGGAAAAGACTTCATCAATTTCCAATACTGAGCTTGAAGGAATCTGGGTCGGAAGCATCGGCGAGACATATACGTTCGACGGAAATGGTGCATGCACAGTAGACTTTACGACGTCAGAATACCCAACGCTTGGCGTTGTTGAGTATACCTATACTTTGGACGAAGATACAGGAAAAGCGGTAGCGACTTATGCAGGAGGCGACCAGCACTGGAGTTTCACGAAGGCCGATGATGGAACAATTACACTGGCAATCGAGGAGACAGGGTACAGCACAACTCTCACGAAGCTGGATATGCCACCGGAGAAACCTGAGCCGCAGCCGGAACCGGAACCAACAGCAATTACTAACGCTGAACTCAAGGGAATCTGGAGCGGAAGCATAGGAGAGACATATACGTTCGACGGAGAGGGAGGATGCACAGTAGACTTTACAACGTCAGAGTATCCGGCGCTCGGAATAGTTGAGTACACCTACGAACTGGATGAAGATACAGGTAAGGCTGTAGCAACCTATGCGGACGGAACTCAGAACTGGACATTCACAAAGGCGGAGAATGGCGCAATCACTATGTCCATTAAAGAGACGGCGTACAGCACACCTCTCACAAGACTGGATACGCCACCGGAGAAACCTGAACCACAGCCGGAACCGGAACCAACAGCAATAACTAACGCTGAACTCAAGGGAATCTGGAGCGGAAGCATAGGAGAGACATATACGTTCGACGGAGAGGGAGGATGCACAG
>JAGAFN010000073.1 GCA_017612585.1 Bacillota bacterium
CGGGGTGTAGCGCAGTTTGGTAGCGCAACTGGTTTGGGACCAGTGGGCCGCGGGTTCAAATCCTGCCACCCCGACCAAAACGGCATTTTGCCAACAAAAACGTGGGCCACTAGCTCAGTTGGTCAGAGCGTCCGGCTCATAACCGGCAGGTCCCGGGTTCAAGTCCCTGGTGGCCCACCAATATTCGCCCAGATAGCTCAGTTGGTAGAGCAGTAGACTGAAAATCTACGTGTCCTTGGTTCAATTCCGAGTCTGGGCACCACAAAAGCAGTTTTTCTATGCCTTGCGCTGGAGAGGCTGTTTTTTTATGCGAGTATTGATTCGACGCCTTGCATATTGTATGCCTATGGATTATGATAATCATATAGACGAAGGAGAAGAATATGGCACAGCTTTATTATCGCTACAGCACGATGAATGCGGGCAAGTCAATAGAACTTATCAAGGTTGCGTACAATTACGAGGAGAGAGGAAAGAATGTTCTAACGCTCATTCCTTCAGTAGATGACAGATACGGTACGGGAGTCATCACTTCGCGAATCGGTGTTCAGAGAGAGGCCAAGATCGTAGGAGACGATACCGATATCCTTGAGCTCTTTATCAAAGAAAACGAGAAGAGAAAGATTGATTGCGTTCTTGTGGACGAGGCTCAGTTCCTAAAGAAGCATCATGTCCTGGAACTGGTTGAAATAGTGGATAGCTTCGATGTTCCGGTACTGGCGTACGGACTCAAAAATGACTTCAGAAATGAGATGTTTGAGGGATCGTATTATATGCTAATCTATGCCGACAAGATAGAAGAAATAAAGACCATCTGTTGGTGTGGAAGAAAAGCTACCATGGTAGCAAGGGTAGTCGACGGAAAGATAGAGCGAAAGGGTGCCCAGATTGTGGTGGGCGGAAACGATCTCTATGTTTCGCTTTGCAGGAAACACTATAACGATGGAAGGCTGGGCCCGGACAAGTTGGTGGAATAGCACCAAAAAGACTATAAAATGCACTTTCGAGCCGCAAACTGCGGCTTTTTTATTTGCTGATTTTGTAGTATAATATACTATCTATGGTTATGTGCTTTTTTTGGACCTGCAAGGAGCTTATATGACAGGCGAAAAGAAGGATTTTAAATCGAATACGGGCTTCCGCGGAGCGACGCTCGAGGAGGTTGGGAATTCCTTCACCGGTATGGGGTCAAAACTCACTAAGCCGGAGCTTTTGCTGCATAGCTGCTGTGGTCCATGCAGCACATCCGTTATAGAGCGCCTCATGCCGGATTACAAGATAACGGTCTTCTATTTCAATCCGTGCATAACGGATAGGGAAGAATACGAGAAACGAAAAGCGAATCAGAAGGCATTCATAGATGCCTTTAATCGAGAAACGCCTTGCGTGGGCAAGGTCAAATTCATAGAAGGAGATTACGAGCCTGAGAAGTATTTTGCTCTCGTTAAGGGACTCGAGGATGAACCTGAAGGCGGAAAGCGTTGCAGTGTTTGTTTCAGACAGCGGCTTGAGGAAACTGCCAAAAAAGCGCAGGCTCTCGAAATGGACTTATTCACGACAACGCTTACTGTGAGTCCGCATAAGGATTATGACTTGATAAGCTCTATTGGAAAGGCGCTCCAAGAAGAATATGGAGTTGAGTTCCTTGACATCGACTTCAAGAAGAAGGCGGGTTTCCAGAGGAGCATACAGCTCGCAAAGAAACATGGCCTCTACAGGCAGGACTACTGCGGTTGTGAGTTTTCCAAAAGAAAAGAATAGAAATGATGTATAGAGAAGTGTAAGCAAAGAGCAATTAGAAAAACCAGAAAACATAAGATTAAAAGAAAGTGTGTAATAGGAATATGACAGAGAAATTGATTATACCTAAAAATTATTCTCCCGTGATAAGCCAGATGGAGACACAGCGGGCGATTAAAAAAATAAAGGATTATTTCCAACAGGAGCTTGCATACGGGCTTAACCTAAGGCGTGTTACGGCGCCGCTCTTTGTAGATCCGGAAAGAGGACTAAATGACAATCTTAGCGGAACAGAGCGAAGAGTAGAGTTCACGCTCAAGGGAATAGATGAAAAGAAAGTAGAAGTAGTTCAGTCACTTGCAAAGTGGAAGAGGATGGCGCTCGGGAAATATGGAATCGAAGCTGGACACGGCATCTACACGGATATGGATGCAATACGCAGAGACGAGGAACTCGACAACATCCATTCGGCATATGTTGACCAGTGGGATTGGGAAAAGGTAATTACAAAGGATCAGCGTACGACAGAGTATCTTCATGAAACGGTGGAGACGATTTACAATTCAATCAAGAACCTGGGGGACTATGTGAACAGGCTCTATCGCGAGCTTCATACCGAACTACCGAATGAGATTTTCTTTATAACGAGCCAGGAGCTTGAGGACATGTATCCGGACATGTCTCCAAAGGAGAGAGAAACCCTAATCTGCAAAGAGCACGGTGCGGTTTTTGTTGAGAAGATAGGAGGCGTACTAAAGTCAGGAGAAAAGCATGACGGAAGATCGCCGGACTATGATGACTGGGAGCTTAACGGCGACATACTTCTTTGGAACGACGTACTGGGAATTGCTTTTGAAATATCTTCTATGGGAATAAGGGTTGACGCCGAAGCCATGGATAGGCAGCTTGCTCTTGCGGGAGCAGACGACAGAAGAACGATGGAATTCCAGAAGGCGGTGCTCGGTGACGAACTCCCATATTCCATAGGGGGAGGAATAGGTCAGAGTAGACTCTGCATGTTCTTCTTAAGGAAAGCACATATCGGTGAGGTGCAGGTAAGCGTGTGGCCGTCTGATATGGAGCGTGAATGCAGTGATAACAATATATATTTGCTCTAGGATAGATGAAATTCGTAAATGTAGTAATAGAAAACAAAACAAGACATACGGATGCTCTCTATACGTATAAGGCTCCGGACGATATAAAAGTAGGCGACGTTATCAGGGTTTCTTTTGCAAAATCCAAGAAACTCTTCCGCGGATATGTTTTTTCAGAGGTTGAGGAACCCGCCTATGACATTTCCAAGATCAAAGAGATATCGGAGAAGGACGAGACGGTTTCTTTGACGGAAGAAATAGTGTCTACGTGTATCTGGATGAAACATAGGTACGGCATCAAATATATTGATGCGATTAGATGCTTTGTTCCGCCGGGAAAGCCGACTAAGGAGGGAAAAGAAAAGCGACCGACAAAGGATGCGGGTGTAGATGAGCAGATAATTGAAGAACTCACGGATGAACAAAAGTATGTCGTGGGTGAAATCGAAAAAGCAATAGACATAGGAGCGCAGAAGAATTTTTTGATTCACGGCGTAACGGGTAGCGGAAAGACAGAAGTCTATATGCAGGCGATTGAGAGAGTCCTTAAGCAGGGAAGGACAGTCATTATGCTCGTTCCCGAAATAGCTCTAACCAAGCAGATTACAGAGAGATTCATCGGTCGATTTGGTCGTGATGTCGTCGCTATACTTCATAGCCGTCTTACGCAGCGTGAACGCTTTGATGAGTGGAGCAGAATAAGAACGGGTGAAGCAAGGATTGTGATCGGCGCAAGAATGGCGGTATTTGCACCGTTTAGCGATATTGGTCTCATAATCATGGATGAGGAGCATGAAGCGACCTACAAGGCCGATATGAATCCGAAGTACGAGACTGTTGACGTAGCCATGAAACGCGCTATGGCCCACAAGGGCATACTCATTATAGGAAGCGCAACGCCTTCCGTCGTTTCCTACCAGAGGGCAAAGGATGGATTATTTGAACTTCTGGAACTGAAGAAAAGATATAACGAAACCGAGCTTCCGGATATCAAGATTGCGGATATGAGAGATGAACTAAGGCATGGTAATGCAACCATGTTCAGTGAACTCCTCAGGAGCGAGATGGAAGAAACGCTTAAGAACGGTGAGCAGATAATTCTCTTTCTTAACAGGCGCGGTTACTCGAGCGTGGTGACGTGCAAGGACTGCGGAGAAACGCTTACGTGTAGAAATTGCGGAATAACTCTCACGTATCATAAAAAAGAAAATGCTGCAATATGTCACTACTGCGGACGCAAGTTTCCGATTGGAAAATGCGAGAAATGCGGAAGCGAGATGATGAGGTATATAGGAGTCGGTACTGAACAGGTAGAGGAATTCACCAAGAAGGTATTTCCCGATAGGGCTGTTGCCAGACTCGATCTGGACACAGCAAGAAACGCAAAAGAGATAAGCAATATACTGACTGACTTTGCAAGCGGAAAGACAGATATACTTATCGGTACACAGCTTGTGGCAAAGGGCCTCGACTTCAGAAACGTAGGTCTTGTAGGAGTCGTATCCGCGGACGGGAGCCTTCATATACCTGACTACAGATCGGCAGAGCGCACGTTCCAACTTATCACGCAGGTCGCGGGTCGAGCGGGAAGGGGCGACAAGAAAGGCAAGGTCGTAGTTCAGACATATTCGCCGGATAATTATGCGATAACCGCTGCGGCGAGATACGATTACGACGGATTCTTTAAGCAGGAAATAAGCTTCAGGAAGATGATGAAGTATCCGCCTTATACTGATTTGATACTAGTAGAGTTCACTCATGAAAAAGAGAACGTTGCAATCAAGGGCGCGGATGATTTCAGAGCATATATATCGCAACTTGCAAAGAAGAGAAACGATGAGCTCTTTGAACCAAGACTTCAGTCGCACTTCAAAGGGCAGGACGGAAATTCGTTCAGATACTATGTTTTAATAAAGAGTGCAAAGGGAAACAGGAGTGCATACCTTGCCGCAACGTCCTCTTATATAGAGAGAAAGCTTGCGGAAAAAGGTGCATCGATAATCGTAGATGTAAATCCATACGGCGCTCTTTAGGAGGAAAGATGGCATTAAGGAATATCATAAAAGAAGGCGATCCAGCACTCAGGAGGAAGAGCCGAGAGGTGGGAGAGGTCACCGATAGAATCAGAGAAATACTCGGCGATATGGTTGATACTATGAGAGAGAATAGAGGTGTAGGGCTTGCCGGACCGCAGATTGGAATCATGAGAAGACTCTTTGTTGCGGAACCGGACCCTGAAGCAGATCCACCCCTTGTCTACTATATGGTTGATCCCGAAATCTACGAAGAAGAGGGTAGTGAAATAGATGAGGAGGGATGCCTCTCTGTTCCCGGACTTATAGGAGATGTAGAGAGACCGTATCGCGTCAAGATAAGAGCCAAGGATTTTAATGGCGATTTGCAGGATTACGAATTTGGGGGCTTTGCTGCAAGGATAATGTGCCATGAGAACGATCACCTTAACGGAATTCTATATATAGACAAGGCCATAGATGTACGAGAGCCTGTCTATGAGTATGACGAAGAAGATGACGAAATGTACGATGACTCCGAAACTGAAATAGAGAATGACGCTGAAGCAAAAATCAAAACAAAACCCCGGGAGGCAGAGTGATGAAAATAGTATTCATGGGGACACCCGGGATAGCGGCTAATGTACTTAGAAAGATGGTTGATTCGGGATATGTGCCGGCGCTCGTAGTTACGCAGCCCGACAGGGAGAAGAATCGAGGAAAGAAAATAGTTCCTTCTGAAGTAAAGCTGCTCGCAGAAGAGCTTGGTATTACCGTCATTCAACCTGAGAAGATACGGGAGAACGA
Organism: Bacillota bacterium; assembly: GCA_017612585.1. Taxonomy (GTDB): domain Bacteria; phylum Bacillota; class Clostridia; order Peptostreptococcales; family Anaerovoracaceae; genus Eubacterium_B. The sequence continues at coordinate 5,657 of JAGAFN010000073.1, forward strand.
GGGCTTTGTAAAAACGCTTAAAGAAATAGAACCGGATATAGCGGTAGTTGCGGCCTATGGTAAGATTCTTCCAAAGGAAGTTTTAGAGATACCGATGCTTGGATGCATAAATGTTCACGCATCGCTACTCCCAAAACTCAGAGGAGCCTCGCCGATTCAGTCAGCCATTCTTACAGGTGAAGAGAAAACCGGAGTCACTATAATGCAGATGGACGAGGGATTGGACACGGGTGACATGATTCTAAAAAGAGAAGTGGCAATTGATGGCATGAATGCCGAAGAGCTTACGTGTGTACTCGGAAAGATTGGCGGAGAACTCACAGTAGAAGCACTCTCATTGATAGAGAAAGGTGAGGTTAAACCGGAGAAGCAGGATGAAATGCTTGCCACATACACGAGCATAATAAGAAAAGAAGATGGCAAGATCAAGTTTTCGGATTTCTCAGCTTTGGAAATCGAAAGGATGACAAGAGCATATTTTCCTTGGCCCGGAGTGAGTGTGATTTTCCAAGAAAATCCAATGAAACTATGCAAGGTGTCGGTTGCTTCTTGTGGCTATTCAGACACAGGTGAAGGAAATAAGAATTCCAGATCCGAAGGATGCTTGATTAATGATGATGCTTTTCCTGGTGAGGTACTTAAGAAAGACGACTCGGGGATTTATGTGGCAACAAAGGAAGGAGTTATTGTAATCGAAGAATTGCAGTTACCCGGAAAGAACAGGGTTGATGCCGGAGCTTTCCTAAGAGGACATAAGGTAAGCAAGGATTCATTTATTGAGAAATAAGAGTGACTGATTAAGCAAGAATATATTGCGAAGCATTAAGAACGCAGATTGAAGAGTAAATCGAAAAGTGAAATAGAAAGAAGGTAAGAAAAATGTATGCGGGACTGATTCCATTAATAGCTGCGATGATTCTCGCTATGGTTGCAAGTGCGAGGGTACAGAGCACGTTCCAGAAATATAGCCAAGTCAGGGGAATGCGCGGACTTACGGGGGCGCAGGCCGCAAGACTTGTGCTGGATGCCAATGGATTAAACAATGTGCCTATTCAAAAGATAGCGGGAAGCATGACGGACAATTACGATCCAAGGACAAACACACTTCATCTTTCGCAGACTGTTTGCGATGTTCCATCCGTAAGCGCAATAGCTGTCGCTTGCCACGAGGCAGGGCATGCAATTCAGCATGCGAGGGGTTATGCACCGGTAAAGATTAGAAATAGCATAGTTCCCGTTGCGAGCGTGGCGAGCAGCATGTCGTGGCTTCTCGTAATAGGAGGTATACTCCTTCTCTCTATGGGAACTGCGCAGTATGGGGCGATTGGGAACACTTTGTTTAATATAGGAATATATGCCTTTGTGGCTGTTCTTGTATTCCACCTGGTTACGCTCCCTGTGGAATTTGATGCAAGTAATCGTGCGATAAGTTCAATGGAGACACTTGGGATATCTTCTGGAGAAGAGCTTAAGAATGTGAAAGCTGTTCTTTCGTCAGCGGCACTCACGTATGTGGCGGCTCTTGCGGTATCGGTTGCAAACCTCCTGAGAGTTCTTTCTTTGAGAGGTAACAAAAGGTGACTACCGATACCAGAAGAATTGCATATGAGATTCTTCTTAAGGTAGATACCGATGGTGCATATGCCAATTCGGAGATTCTCTCAAGGGAAAAAGAATCAAATGACATTGACGGGGACTTCTTAAGACGACTTGTTTACGGCGTAATGGAGAAAAAACTCTATCTGGATCATATTCTGGATAAACTCATCTTAAGAGGCATTAGGAGCGTCGATAAAAAGACATTGCAGATACTTAGACTTGGGCTATACCAGATAATGTTTATGGGGAGTGTTCCTGAATATGCCGCAATTGACTCTTCCGTGGAGCTTGCAAAACAGAATGTGCGAGGCAAGGATGGATTCGTCAATGCCGTACTAAGAAACCATTTGCGAGACGGAGGAAAGATAGAACTCCCGGATCCAAGTGTGAGCTTTGCTAAATATCTATCCGTAAAGCATTCAATCGATGAGAGTATTATCGATAAGTGGATTTCTGAATTCGGCGAGGAAGATTGCGATAAAATGACGGAGGCAATCGATTTTGATGCGGAGCATGGTAGCTTTGCTATAAGAGTGAACCTCATGAAGAACTCGCGCGAAGAAGTCAAAAACGCACTTAAGGATATTGAGATAGAAACTTTGGACTCTTCTCTCTCTCAGAGATCGCTAATTGTAAGGGATATAGGCGGCAATAGGATTACCGAAACCGAGATATACCGAAGCGGCGGAATTTCAATTCAAAGTCAGGAGTCGACATGGATTTCCGACTTGGTAAACGCCAAGCCCGGTGAGCGAGTTCTTGATGCTTGCGCAGCACCGGGAGGTAAGACTATGGCGCTCGCTGAAAGCATGGACAACAAAGGCAAGATAGTCTGCTGGGATATATATGAACACAGACTCGAACAGATTAGGGAGCAGGCAGAAAGGCTTGGTATAGTTATTGCCAGCACACAAGCGCGTGATGCAGGAGAATACTTACCTGAGCTCGAAGAAAGCTTTGATGCCGTTCTCGTAGATGCACCATGCTCCGGATATGGTGTTATGAGCAATAAGCCTGAGATACGATACAAGAGCATAAAGGATATTAGGGACCTCCCGGATGTACAGAAGAGGATACTCCAAACGTGTTCTAGATATGTCAAATCTGGAGGACGACTTATCTACTGTACATGCACAATAAACGTAGATGAGAATAAAGCGATAGTCTCGGATTTTTTGGAAAGGAACCATTGGTTCAAGCTTGAGTTTGAGAGACAACTCTTGCCGCAGGAAGGATATAAGGGGTTCTATGCGGCAGTAATAACACATTAGCATGAAAGGAGAACATCCTTATGGATGTTGGATTCAAAACCGACAAAGGAAAAATGCGTAGCAATAATGAAGATGCATTCTTCGTGCTGAAGAATGACGGCATTTTTATTATCGCGGATGGAGTTGGCGGAACGCGGTCCGGTGAGATTGCGAGCCATACGGCTGTGAATGAGGTTGCGCAGTATTTTGAGGATAAGCCTCTAGAGGAAAGCGATGAGATGGGAATTTGCACCGAGCTTTTGACTGCCATAAAGCGCGCCAACTTTAGGGTTTATGACACTGCGCAGAGATATATCGTAAACAGGGGCATGGCTACAACTATGGTCATAGCATGTGTTCGCGGAAACGATATATACATCTGCAACGTCGGTGACAGCCGTGCATATGTCTTTGATGGAATTGAGCTTACGCAGATTTCAGAGGATCACACATATGTTAACGAACTTGTAAAAGCGGGAGTGATTTCCAGAGCCGAAGCGAGAAACCACAGTGATAAGAACATGATAACAAAGGCGGTAGGTGCAGAAAGTGACATCGATCCGGACTTTTTCCATACGACTATAAGCGATGGTGATGCGCTTCTTCTTTGCACGGACGGACTTTATGGGGAAGTCACTGACAGGGAGATTGAAGCGATTTTCCTGGAGGGAGAGGATATGAGTGAGGTCTGCGAACTTCTTGTTCAAAAGGCCAATGAGAATGGGGGACATGATAATATCACGGTTATCTGCGCCAGTTTGGGGGAGGGTGACAGATGAGCAAACTATTGGCGGGAAGGTATGAACTGGTTGAAAAAATCGGCGAAGGCGGCATGGCCGTCGTGTATAAAGGCAAGGACAGACTCTTAAACAGATACGTTGCAATCAAAATACTTAGGCCTGAGTTTACAAAGGATGAGAATTTTGTTGAGAGCTTCAAGAGTGAGTCGCAGGCTGCAGCAGGACTCCAGCATCCAAACATCGTTGCCGTTTATGACGTAGGTGTTGCGGGAAGTATCAATTTTATAGTTATGGAACTTGTCGAGGGCAAAACGCTGTCTCGTGTAATCGATGAGCAGGCTCCTCTGGACTATAAGGTTGCAATAGATTATGCCAAGCAGATGGCTTCAGCTCTTGCCTTGGCACATAAGCACCAGATTGTGCACAGGGACGTTAAGCCTCACAATATTCTGGTTACCGAAGACGGAATAGCGAAGCTAACGGATTTTGGCATCGCACGTGCAGTGAGTAGTTCAACTTCCATGGTGGATACAAACAAAATAATAGGATCGGTGCATTATTTCTCGCCTGAGCAGGCGAGGGGCTCTTATGTTGACGAGCGTTCAGATATTTATTCTTTAGGGATAGTTCTCTATGAAATGCTTACAGGAAAGGTTCCGTTTGACGGGGACAATCCTGTGGAGGTTGCACTTAAGCACATAAACGAAGATATTGTTCCACCTTCAAAACTCGTAAAAGGTATTCCTCCAAACCTCGAGAGGCTTGTGCTAAAGGCGACGGATAAATTCCAGACTAATAGGTATAAATCCGCAGAGGAGATGCTTGAAGATTTAAATAGCGTCGAATTCGTCACCAACTATTTAAAGGATAGACCCGATCTTATCGCTGCAGGCGCACCGGGAGCTAGAACTGCAATTAAACAGGAATCGAAAAAGGATATTGGAAGTGACCTCTCGACCGAACAAGTACAGGGTATAGATAAGGCAACTCGCAAGAATGATGATGGAACAGGCGGAGGAAAAGGGAACGGAGGATCGGGTAGGAAAGCCTGGTTATTACTCCTAATAACAGGAATGATAATTCTTATTGCGCTAGGTGGCATTTATCTCTCTGGTAGGATTGGCGGAAGAAATATCGAAGAAGAGGTAAAGGTACCACATGTTCTTAATTTGACATTTGATGAGGCCAAGTCAGAACTCGCAAAGGTAGGTCTTAATATATCGCGGGGAGAAGACGTAAGTAGCGATGATGTTGAAGCGGGAAAGATAGCCCAACAGATCCCAATCGATGGGTCGAACGTAAGGAAGGGTAACATCGTTGAAGTTAGAATCAGTTCGGGACCGGGAGAGATTGAAGTTCCCGATATTAGTGGAATAACATTTGATGAGGCGCAAGCACAGCTTGAAGCAATAGGTCTAAAAGGCGTAAAGGGTGAAAGCAGGTATAGCGACTCAGTTCCAGAGAATATGGTGCTAACAAGTGAACCTGAGGCAACAAAGATGATGAAACCGGGGGAAACGGTTGTAGTCATCATTAGCAAGGGGCGCGAATCAACGACAGAGATGGTTCCAAACCTATACGGGATGCAGTTCGCATCGGAAAGTGAGCTAAGAAGCTATATAAACAATTATTCTTTCGAATTGGGAAGTATAACCGAAGAGGAAAGTGAGAATCCAAAGGGCTCTATCATTTCTCAGAGTCCTGCCGCAGGCAATATGGCTACAAAGGGCACATATATCAATGTCGTCATAGCGAAAGAAATAACCGATGTGGAATTGCCGTCGTTTACGGGTAAGACACTTGCTACCGCGGAGGCAGAAGCGAACGCACTCGGTATAAATGTCATTGCAGATTTTGTTGATGATCCAACGGGGACAGGAATTCCCGGAACAATAATTGGTCAGAATATACCGGCTGGGACAAGAGTTAAGCCTGAAGATACGGTTATTACTTTAAGTGTAGTTAAAGATAAACCTGAGCTGCAACCCGAGCCGGAACCCGAGCCTGAGCCGGAACCTGAACCTGAGCCTCAGCCGGAACCTGCCCCTGACCCTCAGCCGGAACCTGAGCCTGAGCCTCAGCCGGAACCAAATCCAAACCAGACACAGGAAAATGAAGGAACAGGTCAGAGTGAGAATAGTGGAGAGGGGCAGAACGGGGATTCAGGTACAAACAATGGCGGCAGTGAAAACAATGGGGGCTAATCGTTCATGAGAGGATTGGTTCTAAAAGGAATAGGCGGATTCTATTTTGTCGAAACAGAGGTCGGCATATTCAGAGCAAAGGCCAGAGGTGTATTCAAAAAGGAACGAAATTTGCTTATGGTTGGAGACGAAGTTGAAATTGCCGTTTCAGAAAATGCAGAGGAAGATTCTTGGATAACAGATATACTTCCGAGAAAGAATAGTTTTTTGAGACCTCCGATATCCAATATAGATATGCTCATGGTTGTTTTTGCAGTAGCAAATCCTGAGCCAAATTTCGTAGTCATCGACAAAATGCTCGCTATGACTGAACGAAAGGGAATTGAGCCGATTGTTTGTATCAATAAAGCCGATTTGGCAAACGCGGAGAATCTAGATCGCATAACTAAGGTGTATGAAAGAATATACAGAACATTTGTGACAAACGCAAAGACCGAAGATGGCATAGCGAAGATTAGAGAGGCCGTTTGTGGATATAAGGTTGCGCTTGCCGGACCGTCAGGTGTAGGGAAGTCCACCATCGTAAATGCCCTTGTTCCCGGCAGCAATATGGAGATCGGAGAAATAAGTGACAAGACTTCTAGGGGGAGGCATACGACGAGACACGTCGAAATGATTCACTTGGGAAATGGATATGTATTTGATACGCCTGGATTCACATCCTTGGATTTGGACAATGATATTGAGGCGCGCGACATAGCCTATTATTATCCTGAATTAAGAAGGGCTTCGGAGAACTGTAAGTTTTCCGATTGTATGCATATTAACGAACATGAATGCGGAGTAAAGACTGCGCTTTTTTCGGGTGAGGTTTCAAAAGAAAGATATGTTACATACCTGGGAATTGTTGAGGAATTGAGAGAAAGAGGAAAGAAGTATGAGTAAAATTGCACCGTCGTTACTGTCTGCGGATTTTTCAAGGCTTGGTGAACAGGCTGAGCTTGTAAGCAAGAGCGGAGCTGACTATCTTCATGTAGACGTCATGGATGGTCATTTTGTTCCGAACATCTCTTTTGGTGCACTCGTTATGAAGTCGCTCGACAAATGCGATACTGCTCCTTACGACGTTCACCTCATGATTACAGATCCGGACAAGTATGCGCCGGGGTTTGTTACAGAAAAGACGGAGTACATAACAGTGCATCAAGAAGCGTGTACGCATTTACACAGAACAATTCAAGGAATACATGAGTTTGGTGTCAAAGCGGGTGTTTCGATTAATCCGGCAACGCCGATAACGGCGATAGAGAACATTCTTGGTGATGTCGATTTGGTACTCGTCATGTCCGTAAATCCGGGGTTTGGCGGACAAAAGTTTATACCAATCGCGCTTGAGAAGATACGCGAACTTGCAAAGATAAGGTCGGAAAAAGGATATACTTTCCTAATCGAGGTTGATGGAGGAGTTGATCTTGAGAATGCTCGTGAGATAGCGGATGCGGGTTGCGATATTCTGGTAGCAGGATCGCAGGTATTCGGAGCAGACGATATAGTCGCACGCGTCAAGGATTTCAAGGATATCCTTAAATAATACAATGGAACTAAACAATGAGTTTTGTCGTCTCCGCTGTATGAATGGGCAATTACATACTCAATAAAACTGAACCTCTGGAGGGTTGCATCAATGATTCCTCGCTTACGCTCGTCACTGATGCCAACCTCACAGAGGTTCTTCATTTATTTCGTGTAATTGTAGCCATTCATCCAGAACTACGCGACAAACCCATTGTCCGGTTCTATTATGTCATTCATCATGGATATTTGAAGTCGCCGTCGCGCCAACCTTCTTCGTAGTCCCAATATCCTTCTTCTGGGATTGCAGGGTATTCAATCATTACAGGATTCCCCTCATCATCTAGTACAGGATTTCCGCTTTCATCCAGTTTGGGTTCAGAGTGAGCTTCTTGTGGAGCTTGGGTTTGGACCCAAGTTTTGTGACTCTCGCGATCCTGAAGCCATTTCTTGTATGCTGCTTCTCGAGCTGCTTCTTCTGCGGCCTTTTTAGCAGCTTCTTCCTCGGCTTTCTTTTTTGCCTCTTCTTCGGCGGCCTTCTTAGCGGCTTCCTCGGCTGCTGCTACCTTTGCAGCCTCAAGTTTTGTTTCTGCATCCGAAAGCTTTGCGATTAAATCATTTCCTACGGCGACCTTTTGCTTATCAGTGAGTGCATTGAAAGCGGCGCGCGCAGTAGTTATAGCAGCTTCGTCTGCAGGAGAAGGAGATTCTGGGAGGGCAGTTATCAATGCTATTACAGGATCGGCCACTGCCTTATCAGCTGCTTCTTCTTTCTTTTTCTCCTCTTCTATATACTTCTGACCCTCAGCCGTAGTAGGATACTGGGAAGGATCCGAGTTATGCAGGTAACAGTAGTCAGTCGGTATATCTTTCTTTCCTTCATCGTCATATGTGAGATATTTCTTCTCGTATGTGTTCTTGCATTCAGGAGTTGCAAGTAGGCCACTGTCTGAACAGATAGTGGCTTTCTTCTCGTAATCCTGTAGTGTTTTTACATCTATTTCTGTTCCTGATACGAAGTACTCATTTTTGTATACGATTACATCCTCAGGCATTTCGGCTCTCTCGCCAAGGTAACTGCCATCGAGTTGACCCATAATCTTTCCCCATAAGGCAGCTGTTGCAGAACTCATGGAACTCAATTCGGAAGCTATGTCGCAACCAATCCATACGGATGCAGAATAGTTATTTGTAAAACCATCGAACCAAATATCGTAGGAGTCTTGTGTTGTACCTGTTTTTCCTCCCACAAATGCACCTTCTAGATTTGCGTTTGTGCCGGTTCCTTTTGTAACGACATCGTGGAGCATATCGGTCATAATCCATGCGACGCCGGGGTCGAGTACCTCTTTTGGCTGAGGATTATTCTCAAGAAGAATATTGCCGTGTCGGTCGACGACTCGTGTATATGAAGATGTATCATATCTTACTCCGTTATTTGGGAATACACTGAAGGCACTTGCCATTTCTAGAGTTGTTACACCATAACTCTGTGAGCCTAGTGCGAGTGCTGCTCCATTTACATCATTTATATCGCCTTCTTCAACGAGGGTTGTTATACCGAATCGCTTTACATTCTCAAGTGAGTAGTCGACTCCGACTTGGTACCAAATCTTGATAGCACATGTGTTGATCGAATCAATCATAGCCTGTCTGAACGTTACTGGTCCGACATTGGTCTTATCAAAGTTTACAGGCCAGTCCTCTCCGCCTATAGTAGTTTTCTCATCGACGATAATTGAGGCAGGAGTGATGTATGCGCCGTAGAGATTGGCTCCCTGCTTATCTATGCCATAATTGACAAACGTGTGGTTCTCTCCGTTTCTCATTTCCTCAACACTCTGCTGAAGTGCTGCCGAATATACGGATAAAGGTTTGATTGAGGAACCGGACTGGCGAGGGGAGATTGCTCTGTTAAAAATCTGCCTTCCCGTTGCGCCACGGCCTCCTACCATTGCTATGATATGACCTGTTTTGTTTTCGATGATAGTCATGGCTGCCTGAGGTTGTATCGTCTTTGATCCAAGGGTATATGAAGTGGACGATAAGCTGCAGGAACCATCTTCATGGAAAACAAAGAACTCAGGATAGTCATTGAAGAAATCTGAGCTTATTATTAAGTCGCCGTCGCTGTTGGCGGACTTATAGTTAATCGGTATGTTGATATAACCGCCGGATATCGTGTAATAATCCCAATTATCATCGTATAAATACATAGACGGAAACTCAAGGCTGTAGTCTGTTTCCCCATTGACATCAGTCTTGTAAATCTTCAGGCGGTTGCCATAATAGATAATCATCCTTCCGTCGGCAAGACGATCGAATTCATCTGAGTTCAAATAATAGTTTCCATTTTCATCAAATGAGTCATTATATGGCCTTAAAATGATCGTGCCGTCCTCTGTTACAACATTCTCTTCGTAATCAAAGTTTGGATATACGCTTGGATAGTTTTCGGGATC
>JAGAFN010000074.1 GCA_017612585.1 Bacillota bacterium
CGCCCAACTCTTTCCGAAGACATCCATGGGCTTTTCTATTCTCTCGTCCAGCGAAAGATGAAGGTCGCCTATTGCGAATATAGCCAAGTCCTACTCCTCTTCGTAATCCTCTTCGTCGTCATCATCTTCGTCTATAAGCAGAAGCTCGGCAGTTCCTAGGAGTGCGGAAGTTCTGGTCTCCTCCAAGCTCTCAACGCCACGAAGTTTTCTTTTGATGCTGCGCGTTCTCGTCCCTATAAGAGTATCAAGATTCTTTCCGGCCTGAGTGAGATTCTTCTGCGTCTGCTTGAGAACACCTTCGAATTTATCGAATTCCGTCTTAACCGCACCGAGAGTTTCCCATACTTCGCTCGTATGCTTTTCAATCGCGAGTGTTCTGAAACCCATCTGAAGGCTATTAAGGAGTGCCGCCATGGTTGTCGGTCCCGCAATGTTAATCTTGAATTCCCTCTGAAGTGTTTCGAGCATACCGCGTCTGACAACTTCCGCATAGAGTCCTTCTACCGGCAGAAAGAGTATTCCAAAGTCTGTCGTGAATGGTGGGTCTATATACTTATCGCGAATATCCTTTGCTTCAAGTTTTATTATTCTCTCCAAATCCTTTGCAGCCGCTTCCACCGCATCCGAATCTCCCGTGTCGTAAGCATCGAGGAGCTTGCTATAGGTGTCGCCCGGGAACTTGGCATCTATGGGAAGATAAACATAACTGTCCTCATCACCGTTACCTGGGAGCTTAACCGCATATTCAACGCGGTCGTTGCTTCCGTGCTTTGTTATTACGTTTATGTCGTACTGCTCAGGTATCAAAATCTGCTCGAGAATACTTCCGAGCTGCATCTCGCCAAGGATACCTCGAGTCTTCACATTGGAGAGTACCTTCTTTAAATCGCCCACACCTGCAGCAAGGCTCTTCATCTCTCCAAGACCTGTATATACCTGCTCAAGTCTTTCGTTAACAAGTCTAAACGACTCTCCGAGCCTGGACTCGAGCGTCTTCTGAAGCTTCTCATCGACAGTCGCCCTCATCTGCTCTAGCTGCTTGCTGTTTTCCTGAGTAAGCTCACCAATCTGCTTAGTCATAGCCTGCCTGATATTATCGAGCTTGAGTTCGCTCTCCATGGTGTATTTGGTGAGCGTATCGTTAATCTCGGCGAGTCGCTTATCCTGCTGCTCTGCCTGAGTATTCTGGTTGGTCGCAACGAGGTCGCCATAGTTTCTGAATGACGTACTTATGTGATCTGTCGTGTCCTTATGAGACTGTACAATATCGTTACGCAGATTTTCTCTCAAAAGATCGTTCTCTTCCTCCTGAATCCGAGCAAGAGCATTGGCTCTCTTTTCCGCATCCGCATTAATTTCAAGCACAGTGCGTTTACGTCCCGTCACAGACAAAATGACGGCTATGATCGACATCAGAGCCGTAAGCGCTATAAGTATTATTAATACAATTTCAAATGTGCTCATTCTTTCTTATCCTCCTGATGAAAATACATCCTTAAACTTGCAGGTATTTTCATCTCCCTTTTGTACCCAAATTGCACAAAAAAGAACTGTGGTTTCCCACAGTTCTATTTTACTATTTTTTGCCTATGTTCTCAACCAAAATCTCAAGTGCGTGTTCGTAGCCTTGTATGCCTTCACCCATTACCGTAGCGATGCAGGCTTCACGTATGTATGAAATTTGTCGCCATTCTTCGCGTGCGCTCACATCAGATATATGAACTTCCACCGTCGGAATTCCCACAGCCTTAATCGCATCAAGAATAGCTATGCTAGTGTGGGTATATGCTGCCGGGTTTATGATGATTCCGTCGTACATGCAATACGCTTTTTGGATTGCCGTTACTATTTCGCCCTCGTGGTTTGACTGGATGAAATTAACCTTCACCATATCGCGACCCTCAGAATAATTCTTCTCTGAAATCTCACGTGCCTTTGCGCGAGTCAGCTCCATGAGATCTTCATATGTATCACTCCCGTAAATCTCAGGTTCTCTCACGCCAAGCATATTAATATTAGGACCGTTGATCACGAGAATCTTCATTCGCCGTCCTCCTGCAGCGAGCGAGATGCAGCGATAATAGCCTCAAAAACATCGAGGTTATACTCCGCAAGCTCAGGCTTGGATGCATTCTCAATGGCTTCAAGCTTTTCCCACTCGCGCTCGGCATCGAGCACCGACAAGTTATTCGTCTTTTTGTACTCGCCAATCTTGGCAGAAATGCTAAATCTTTCCTCTAGCTTTGCCAAGATTTCTTCATCAATCGCATCTATTTGACTTCTGTATATTTCTAACTCCATATCTTATTCGCTTATATGCTCCTCCTTTGAAATTACAGCTCCACTGACTTTCCAGATGGAGTTTTCGGGGACAACGCCACGCACACATGATGTCGGATAGATATTGCTGTGACGTCCTATAACAGTCCCTGGATTTAAGACCGCGTTGCAGCCGACCTCCACATAATCACCAAGCATGGCACCAATTTTTTTGATACCTGTTTCTATTTTGCTGTCATCGGTATCATGTACGACGACTAGCTTCTTATCGCTCTTTACATTGCTGGTTATTGACCCTGCTCCCATATGGCTGTAGTAACCGAGTATGCTGTCTCCCACATAGTTATAATGCGGAGTCTGAACATGATCAAAGAGTATAACGTTCTTGAGTTCAACAGAGTTTCCGACTACACAGTCGGCCCCAACAAGCGCAGAACCACGGATAAATGCCCCGTGTCTAACTTCTGTATCAGGTCCTATAATGCATGGTGCGCCAAGATACGCAGTCGGTGCCACCTTTGCGGACTTATGAACCCATACGTGCTCTGAGATTTCTTCGTAGTCATCGCCTAGAGTCGGTCCGGCCTCGAGGATAAACTCCTTTATTCCCTTGAGGGCCTCCCATGGGTATGTGAACTTGCTTAGATACTCCGCCGCAATCGTATGATCAAGATCATAGAGGTCAGTTATGGTATACACTAGATCCTCTCTTTCTTCTCGATATCCAAGAAATACTTATATGTATCCACCGTGAGTTCTCCGCATGCCGCTTCGTCACAGGCGATAATAGCTCCGTTATGAAGCTGAAGCGCCGAGCATGTCCATTTATGACTTACCGGGCCTTCTACCGTAGCAGCGAGAGCCCTTGCCTTATTGTGACCGTTTATCAGGATTAGAACCTCTTTGCTGTCCGTTACGGTTCCAACGCCGACAGATAGAGCCTGAGCCGGTACCTTTTCAGGGTCGTTATCAAAGAAACGTCCGTTAACAATTCTCGTATCCGTTGTTAGGTCTCTCACACCCGTGCGTGAAGCAAGGCTCGTAAACGGCTCGTTGAAGGCAATATGCCCATCCACACCGATTCCACCCATAAATAGATCGATTCCGCCATACGAGGCAATCTTCGCTTCGTACTTTCTGCACTCTTCCTCTGGGTCGTCCGTCATTCCATTCAGAATATTTATACTCTCAGGCTTCATATCAACAAGGTGATCAAAGAAATTATCGTGCATAAAATACCAGTAGCTTTGGTCATGCTCATGCGGAAGCCCGATATACTCATCCATATTGAATGTCACCACGTTGGCAAATGAAAGTTCCCCTTCTTGGTTCTGTCTTGCGAGTTCCTTGTAAACTCCGATGGGGCTGGAACCCGTAGGAAGACCGAGAACGAATGGACGGTCCTTCTCCGAGCCGTTATTATGGCTCTTAATCTTAGCAGCTATATAATCCGCGGCCCATTTGCACATATTCTCGTAGTTTTCCTGAATTACAACACGCATATTTTGCTTCTCCTTCCGAGGTGTAACGTTTGTGTTAATTTATACCATTTTTTCTTATTTTTACCCAATCATTATATCATATTCGGCATGTTAATAAAAGAGTTTTTTGCACGCAAATATCATCTCAACATATAGATACACGCGCTTTTCAGTATTATCGTCACAAATCCATTTTAATGTGCAAAATCTAAAGAATAAGATCCAAAATTGCAAGTGCCGCGGCCGCTTCAACGACAGGTACCGCACGTGGCACTATACAAGGGTCATGGCGCCCTTTTACTGTGATGTTAGCAATTTCGCCGTCGGTATAGCTAATACTCTGCTGTTCCTTGGCTATGGACGGAGTAGGCTTAAAAGCCACTCTAAATACTATGTCGCCTCCTGTGCTTATTCCCCCAAGGATTCCACCCGCATTATTTGTCTCGGTTATGACGTTTCCGGAATCGTCCACTGTGTACGGATCGTTATTTTCGCTTCCCTTCATAGCAGACGCTTGGAAGCCCGCACCGAACTCTATTCCTTTTACTGCCGGTATCCCAAATACCACCTGCGAGATTCTGTTTTCTACCCCATCAAAGATAGGACCGCCGATTCCTGCATGCATTCCTTTGACTATGCATCTTACGATCCCTCCAATAGAGTCGCCATCCGTCTTTGCTTCCTCTATCAAGGCCTCCGCCTCATCCCATGAGCCTATCTTCTTACCGCCTATTTCGTCTATCTCAGCGGATACGGTGATTCCAAGCTGTTCGAGAACCTGGATTGCAATACCCCCGGCAACGCAGAGCGGTGCGGTAAGTCGCCCCGAGAGATGCCCGCCGCTCCTATAGTCCTCGAAACCTCCGTATTTTATATGCGCCGTAAAATCCGCATGCCCCGGCCTCGGCATATCCTTTAGTTCGTCGTAATCTTCGGATTTTGCATCCTCATTTCTTATTATTGCGCTTATCGGAGCACCGCAAGTCACAAGCCTTCCGGCATCGTCCTCCATAAACCCCGAAAGAAATTCAGGCTCATCCCCTTCCTTCCTCTGAGTCGAAGTCAAACTTCGTCCGGGAGCACGTCTTTCCATAAATGCCTTTAGCTTTTCCTCATCAAGAATCATCCCCGCAGGAATATTATCAAGCGACATTCCTATCGCCGTGGAATGACTTTGACCAAAAATCGAAATCTTGATTTTGTTACCGAATGTCGACGCCATAATCCCTCCTATAGAAGTTCGAGATTTGAATCCAGTCCTAACTTCTTCATTATATCAAAGAATGCAGGATATGATTTGTTAACCGCTACATATCCCTCGAGCTTTATCTTATTATCCGTGCCCGCCATCGAAACCGAAGCCGCAGCTGCCATCATGGCGATTCTGTGATCTCCGTAGCTTTCCAGTGTCGCAGAGTTCAAGTGGCGCACACTTTCCGAAGCATTATATTCACTCGCATCATTATATCCGTTCGCATTATCACATCCGTTTTCATTAGCCCGTGATTGAACGCCATGAACAAGGAGCCCGTCATTAAACTCTTCGACCTTAATACCGAGCGCATTTAGGGTTTCGGTCACCGTACGCAAGCGATCGCTTTCCTTTAGGCGAAGACGCGCGGCATTTACTATTCTCGTTTCACATTTTGCAAATGCGCCCATAAGAGCTATTGCAGGAACCATATCCGGAGTCTCGCTCGCATCCCAGACGATACCCTGCATGCAATCCCTTGACGGATAGACATCCACGTAACAATTGCTTCCTTCGATTCTTGACTTTCGATCCTCTCCAACGCTGAATTTGACTCCGAACACATCGAGTACATCCAGAACTCTCTCATCGCCCTGCATGGACCCAATTCTGAGTCCCTCTACCCTTATCGGCTCATTTCCTATTGCACCAATGGCAAGCCAGAATGCCGCATTGGACCAGTCGCCCTCAACTATGTATTTTTTAGGCGCACTATATTTTTGATTTCCCTTTATTCTAAAAATCCTGCTCTGAACAAAGCGCGTATTTCCATCGTCATCCGATACGACAAATCGCATATCCGTCTCGTCATCTATTGCAATACCAAACCGCCCAAGCGTTTCCATGGTCATATCCACGTATGGAGAAGATTCGAGTTTACCTTCAACATATATCTCACTATCGCCATCAAGAAGCGGAAGCGCAAAGAGAAGTCCGCTTATAAACTGCGATGAGACATTTCCGGGAAGTCTGTATGTGCCGGGCTCGAGTTTACCATCGCATGATATAAGCGCCTCAGCTGTTCCATCACCAATGTTAGCAGTTCCATCACGCATGCCGTTAATTTTTTCGTCTGATGCACGCACGACATCGATTTTCATACCATGTGCGCACAGTTCCTCTTTGAATGGTGATATTGGTCTCTCAGCGAGCCTTCCCTCAGGATGGAACACTCCTCTTATTCCAAGAGCACCAACAACAGGAAGAAGAAAGCGAAGTGTCGATCCACTCTCTCCGCAGTATAGGTCTGCCATCGTGTCTTCCGCGCCTTCCACATCCATCATCGCGCTCATGCACCTCTTGGTTGCTTCTATATCTTCCGAAGTTTCTTCGCAAACAACACGCGAAAAATCCGCACCCGAAAGCGCGGCAGCAATATATGCCCTATGTGCATCTGATTTTGAAGGAATAATCTTAATGGTTTTCAAAACAAAACACTTTCTATCTAATGCACACTACTGCACAGGCTAATGTGCAGCCTGCATGCAATTCCAAAGTCCTAATGTGCAGCCTGCATGCAATCCCAAAGTGCATCCATCGACACGCGTTTAATCGTGCACTTTCCGATTGTCTCAGGAACTACTATTTCTATTTCACTCCCGCGCCTTTTCTTGTCGCTTTTAATTACGCTGAATATTTCTTCGTTCGAATATGGAATGCCAAGGTCAAATCCGTACTTAACGAGGATATTCTCTATTGCAAATGTAACATCGCTTCCGCACCAGCCCTTTTTAGCCGATATCTCTGTTATCCTAAGCATTCCCTTTGCCACAGCATCTCCGTGACTGACTTTATAGTCCGAGAGTTTCTCTATCGCATGTCCTATCGTGTGGCCAAAGTTAAGTAGCTGCCTTGCACCGGTGTCCCTAAAATCCGCAGCGACGATATCGTTTTTAAGCTGCGCACAGCGGTCGATAATTGAAGTCAACTCATGAGCTCCCTCCTCTGTCGCAAGCATATCCTTGCTCGCAACATAAAAATCGAGTTTGTCAAAGAGTTCCGCATCTAGAATTAGTCCGTATTTGATTACCTCTGCCATTCCCTCCCTGAACACATCGTCAGGCAGTGTCTTAAGAGTCTCCGTGTCACGGAAGATGAGGTTCGGAAGGTAGAATGCACCGGCAAGATTCTTACCGGCCTCAAGATCGATTCCCGTCTTTCCACCGATAGAAGAATCAACCATTGCGAGAAGCGTCGTCGGGACCTGATAGAGTTTGATGCCGCGCATATATGTCGCAGCGATAAAACCTGCAATGTCACCAACCACACCGCCTCCGAGCGCAACTATTCCGTCGGAACGTGTGAGAGGCACCCCAGCGAGTTTTTCGAGTAAATCCAGATATGTCGCTCCGTTCTTACTCTTCTCTCCCGCAGGAATTACAAAAGATGCCGCATTAAATCCCGCGGCTTTAATACTCTCCTCGCAAATATCAAGATAAAGAGGAGCAACGTTGCTGTCTGTTATTATCGCAACCGCTCCGCCTTCTTGTATATTCGCCACTTCTTTTCCGAGTTCATTTAGCTTCATATATTCCTTTATATTCTGTGCAAAACTTGTAGTTATACTCCGTGTAGATCTCGCTGTTCTTCTATGATTTTAGTTGTCCTACTTGCCCTCAATTTTTTGTTTGCGTTCTTTACCCTCGATAAGAAGTTTTGCGAGCGCATCGCTGTTCTTATTCTCAAGCGCTACCTTGTAGCGTTCCAGTTCCTCTATAAAATCATTTAGTTCCGAAAGAAGATTGTCTCCGTTCTGCAAGAACAGCTCCGTCCACATCGCCTCGTCCAGATACGCAACTCTGGTCATATCGCGGAATGCACCTCCGGAGAGCATTGCGACTTCATCTGCCTCCGCGATATCGCTCTTGATATATGCATTGGAAATTAGATGCGCGAGCTGAGATGTAAACGCGATAACGCGGTCGTGTTCATCCGGAGTCATCACGATGAATTTGCTGAAGCCTGCGTCCGCAAGAACCGTCTTTGCTTTCATCATTAGTCTTATATCGTTCTTGTCGGAAGGCACCAGGCAAAACGCCGCATCGCGGAACAAATCTGCGCGGCTGTTTTTGTAACCGCCGACCTGCTTTCCTGCCATCGGATGTCCGCCCATAAAAGTGAATCCATTGGCCGCAGCAGCTTCCTCTCCGACCTTACAGATTTCTCTTTTTACTCCGCAGCAATCGATTACGAGCGCATCTTTGTTTATGTATTCCGCGTTTTCTACAATCCAGTTTTTTGCTTGCTCAAGAGTGATAGCGATGAAAACCACGTCGCATTCCGAAATCGTCTTCTCGTCAAGTTTTCCGTCAATCGTTCCCGCAACCTCGGCAAAGTCTTGGATAGATTTTTCTTTATCGCAACCAAAAACCGCATACCCCGCATCGTGCAAAGCCGCTGCGAGCGATCCCCCGATTAGGCCGAGACCGACTATTCCGATTTTTGCTTTATTTGACTGCATCTCTTACCTTCAAAACTTTTTTCATGACTTCGTCGAACTGATCCGGCGTCAGGCTCTGTGCGCCATCGCAGAGGGCACAGGAAGGACAGTTGTGCACCTCTATCATGAGTCCGTCCGCACCACAAGCCACTGCAGCCATTGCCATCGGCTCAACATAGTCAGACCTGCCCGTGGAATGGCTCGGATCAATTATTATCGGAAGATGCGACATTTCGTGGAGTGCGGGAACCGCGGAGAGATCCAAAGTGTTTCTCGTATGGTGATCAAAGGTCCTGATTCCGCGCTCACAGAGGATGACATTCTCGTTTCCTCCCGCCATAATATACTCTGCGCTCATGAGGAGTTCTTCCAAAGTATTTGACATGCCGCGCTTAAGAAGAATTGGCTTCTTGACCTGACCGAGCGCCTTAAGAAGCTCAAAGTTCTGCATATTTCTCGCGCCGACCTGAATCACATCGACATCATCAAAGAGTTCGAGATGATTCTCGTTCATGATCTCGCTTACGATTGGAAGTCCGGTTTCCTTCTTTGCAATCGAAAGAAGTTCCAGCCCCTCCGCACGCATTCCTTGGAATGCATAAGGAGATGTGCGCGGTTTAAACGCGCCGCCACGCAGCATGGTTGCGCCCGCTGCTTTTACGCGCTTTGCAACCTCAACTATCTGTTCCTCCGATTCCACCGAGCACGGTCCCGCAATTACTGCAAAGTTCCCGCCGCCAACCTTGGTCGTTTCGCTATCAGATGGATTGAGTTGCAGGAGTTCTCCGCTCGCGCCTACTCCGGCCTTTGTCGGCACCGATATAACAGTGTCCTTTGGGTGGAACTTTCTGTTCGATTTCTTATATGATTCTGAAATGCGCTTGACGTCATCGACAATGTCGAGCAAGCGCAGCATATCCATGTCGATATTGCTCGTGTCACCGACGAGACCCAATATCGTCACGCTCTCGCCCACCGAAACATGGACGGAAACGC
>JAGAFN010000075.1 GCA_017612585.1 Bacillota bacterium
ATACCAATCAAATAGTTCCACTTATATTTCTTTATGAACTTTCCGGCGTAGCTGCTCCTAATGAAGTCACCCACACCGGGTTTCTTTTCGTCGTTTTTCATCTTCACTTTTTTACGACTGACTAAGCACGTATCAACCGGGCCGCTCGCGCTCAGTCCTCGCGCAGCGGTACTAAGCTCTCACTTCGTCCGCGGAACCAGTTCCTCGACTCGTGAATCGCTAAGTACCGGCGCTGTGGAAGCCCTTGTTGATACATACTCAGTCAGTCATGTAAATAAGAATATGAACGAAGAACAAAAGAAGCCCGGTGTAGCAGACTTTTTGAAGAGCAGCTATGCCGTGAAGTTTATCAAAAAATATAAATGGAACTATTTGATTGGTATGGCGATACTCGTGATTATCGATATCGCCCAGACCAAGCTTCCTCTTATCGTAGGCGGAATAATAGACAAGGTCGATCAGAGGACCGTTACATCAGTTGATTTCCGCACTGCGATTTTGACAATGATAGCAATCGCCGTCCTGGTCCTCATAGGAAGACTGGGATGGCGTTATTGTATTTTTGGTGCCGCAAGGAAGATTGAGAGGGATATAAGAAACGATCTCTTCTCGCACCTTCTTAAACTGCCGTCTTCGTATTTCCATGAGCATAAGGCCGGAGAAATCATGGCCTTCATGACAAACGATATAGAGGCGGTCAGAATGACCTTTGCCGTAACCGTCATGATGGCTCTCGATATGTTCACCATAGGAATAGCTACTGTCTATAATATGGTGACAAAGATAGATTGGAAACTTTCCATCGTCGCGATACTTCCGCTGACTCTCGTCGCAGTGGTCACGCGCTTCATAGGTAGCGAGCTCCACGCTAGATTCACAAAGAGGCAGGAGGCATTTGCGGCGGTCTCGGATTTTGTGCAGGAGAAGCTCTCGGGAATACACGTGGTCAAAGCCTTTGTTCAGGAGAAGAAGGAATACGAAGCATTCCTAAAGGTTAACGAAGCATCCAAGCAGGCGAATCTTCGCGAAGTAAGAGTCGCGGCGTTCCTCTTCCCGTTCATGAGAATGATTGCGGGCATTTCAATCGCGGTGGCTATCATGTACGGCGGATATATCTCAATTATGGGAAGAATCAGCGTGGGTGAATTCTCCGCATTTGTTCAGTATCTAAACATGCTCGTCTGGCCGATATCTTCGATCGGAAGAATACTGAACGTAGTATCGCGAGGCTCCGCATCTCTTAACCGAGTTGAGAATGTGCTTAAGGCGGAATCGGATATTATAGATATAGGGGACAGCGCGCGGGCTAGTGATAATGCGCAGGCAGGTGGTGGCACGCAGGCAGATGGCACAGCGGCAGCAGAACCGCGCGGTGGTCTCTCGGGCGATATCGAAGTCAAGCATCTTTCGTTCAAGTACCCGGGAACGGATAAACTTGTTCTCGACGATATATCGTTCACTGTAAAGAAGGGCGAGACTCTTGGCGTGGTTGCCAGGACCGGCGAGGGCAAGAGCACGCTAGCAGATCTTATGCTTAGGGTTTACGACTGCGATAGGGATATGATTTATATAGGCGGGCAGGAGATTCACGACGTTTCGCTTAAGACGCTCAGAAAGACTTTCGGCTATGTGCCGCAGGATGACTTTTTGTTCTCTGCTACCGTTTCGGAGAATATTGCCTTTGGTGACAGGAGCAAGACCCAGGAAGAAATCGAAGAGGCCGCCAAGGTCGCTTGTGTTCACGACAATATAATCGACTTCATGGACGGTTACAACACAATGGTAGGCGAGCGTGGCGTTTCGCTTTCCGGTGGACAGAAGCAGAGAATTGCGATTGCGAGAGCGCTGATACTCAATCCGGAGATTTTGATTCTGGACGATTCACTCTCAGCGGTCGATACGGATACAGAGGAACAGATCAAGAAGAATTTCCGCGAGGAGAGGCGTGGCAAGACCAATATCATCATCGCACACAGACTCTCGAGCTTAAAGGATGCGGACAATATTATAGTGCTTGAGGGCGGAAAGATTATCGAGGAAGGAAACCACGATGCTCTCATGAGCCGCGGCGGTTTCTATGCCAAGCTTTACGAGCGCCAGCTTATGGAGAAGAAGAGAGAGGAGGAACTTGGATTATGAATGACGACATAGTTCTAAAGAGCGATACCAAGCATCCGTTCCTCAGGCTTCTAAAATATGGGCTACCGTATACAGGATGGTTCCTTCTCGCGTTTGTACTGATATTGGGATCTGTTTTCCTCACGCTCTATCAACCGAGGCTACTCGGTCAGGCCGTCGATCAGTTCATCGGAAAATACGATGGCGTAAGCGTGTCGGGACTAAGCCTCGATGCAATCAAAGAATTAAGAGCAGAGGACCTAAGCGGAGTAGTAAGACTCGGTCTCACTTATATGGCGGCGGTTATCGGAACCATGCTTCTCACATATATAGAAGCGGTGCTCCTTTCATCGGTCAGCCAGAAGATTATATTCAATCTAAGGAACGATCTCTTTACACATCTCAATAAACTCCACATCGGATTCTTTAACGATAATCCTGTTGGTCGTCTTGTAACGAGAGTAACGAACGACTGCGAGACCGTAAGCGAGCTTTTCATGAACGTAATCGTGAACATGATGCGCGGGATATTTGTTCTTGTCGGAATCATGGCGGTGATGCTGAATTATAACGTGAGGCTTTCGCTTCATATCTTCATCGTACTTCCGATAGTCGCAGTCGCGACATTCATATTTACGACAACAACAAAGAAGATATACAGGAAGATAAGGTCGCTAATTTCCGAATTAAACGGTTTTGTTGCGGAGCGCGTCATGGGAATACGCGTGGTGCAGGCCTTTGCCGCGGAAGAAGACGTGGAGAACGATTTTAGAGAGCGCACCGAGAATCTAAGAAAGACAAATATGAAACAGCTCGCAGCATTCGCTTTCTATAGCCCCGTGACATACGTAATGAATATCACTGCGCTTGGAATACTGATTGTGATGGGCGGCAAGATGGTTCTTCAGGGAATCGTAACCGTTGGAACCCTCGTTACGTTCCAGAGATATATAAGCCAATTCTTCCAGCCGATAGAAGAACTCGCAGAGCAGTTCAATACAATACAATCCGCCAAAGCCTGTGCGGAGAGAATCTTCTGGCTTCTCGATACGGAGCCGGAGGTAACCGATGCCGAGGACGCAGTCTCCATGAGCGAGATCAAAGGCAAGATTGAATTCAAGAATGTCTGGTTTGCGTATAAAGAAGGCGAGTGGGTTCTGAAGGATGTATCGTTCAAGGTTGAACCCGGCGAGAGAGTGGCCTTTGTCGGTGCGACAGGCGCAGGTAAGACAACGATACAGAGTTTGATTTGTCGCTACTACGACATACAGAAAGGGCAGATACTGATAGACGGCGTGGATATAAGAAGAATCAAACTAGATGACTTGAGAGGTCATATTGGCGAGATGCTTCAGGACGTATTCCTCTTCTCGGGAAATGTCAAGGACAATATTAGACTTAATGAAGATATTAGCGACGAGGAAATCCGCACAGCTGCAGAGACAGTGAACGCGAGCAAATTTATCGAATCGCTTCCGGATAAATACGAGCACGAAGTAATCGAGCGCGGCGCGTCATTCTCCGCTGGACAGAGACAGCTTCTGTCATTTGCGAGGACTCTTGCGTCCAAGCCATCGGTACTCATACTCGACGAAGCAACGGCAAACATCGACACCGATACCGAGATACTAATCCAGGACGCGCTCCAAAAGCTCATGCAGGGCCGCACGACCCTAATTGTTGCACACAGACTTTCGACCATCAGAAACGTAGACAATATAATCGTCATGCATAAGGGCGAGATAGTAGAGCAGGGCACACACCAGGATCTCCTCGCCAGAGGTGGAATGTACTATAAACTGTATAAGTTGCAGTACGAGCAGAGCGCATGATTATTAGATATTTCGCATTCGATGGATTGCCTGACTAATTGGATAGATGAACAAGAAAAAATTGACAAACGGGTAAAGCATGGTATAATACCATTGAGTTTAGTAGATTGAATATAAAGTACATAGCTCATCGAAAACCCCAGGAGTTGCAGCTCCTGGGGTTTTTATGCTCATTACCATCATTTTGTTCCGTCGAGCCATTTGCAGATATAGTATGCAACTATATCTGCTATGACGGATACTAGCAGATTGAATATAACTTCCATAGCTCACCTCCTTCCCGTCGCCGGTGTAGGTGATGGCAACACAAACAGTATAGCAAAATATATCTTTAATAGCAATAGTTGGGAATATGGGAAAAATAGGAGTTTCTGCCAATTGTGTTGCCAACTGTGTAAATTCGGTGTTTTTTATTCTGTTAAAGCGTGATATGATATAGGGTAAAATTAGGAGGCGACATATGATTACCGTATTAAAGCGAAATGCGACTGAAAAGCAGCGCGACGATCTAATAAAATGGCTGGAGGAGCAGGGCGTTTCCGTCCATGTTTCGGTGGGCGAGAGCGTGACG
>JAGAFN010000076.1 GCA_017612585.1 Bacillota bacterium
CGAGGGTGAGCATAAGTCCGAAGAAGCCGAGTCTGAGGTGGATGAGTCTGTTGTAATAGATGACATATTCGAGCCATATGAACCGGCGCAGGGAGAGGCCTTTGTTCTGACTGCGGGTCAGTGGAACGATAATGACAATTGGCCGTTCTTTACTAACCTCGTGAATTCGGGCGTAATCAATTTCCCGAGCTACGGAATAGATCCGAGGAACAGAATCAAGGTTACAGTGATGGACGAAGGCGGAAACGCACTGGCAAATGAGACGGTATATCTTAAGGATGGAGACTCGGGAACTGTTTGGCAGGCAAAGACAAATAAAGAAGGCATTGCATATCTCTTTGTTCCTGAGGGGAGTGAGAGTCCGGCGTATGTAGAGTGTAATGGCGTAGCTGAAGGTTTGGAAGTTGCGATTATCGACGTCGATTACGAGCCGGGAAGTGAGAACTACCCGGGAGAGCCGCCTGCACCGATACAGTCGGACGATGTTACGATCGTTACGAGTAAGGCGAGCGAGAATACATCGGGAGTTCAGGTGATGTTCATAGTCGATACAACCGGATCGATGGGAGACGAACTCGTCTATCTTCAGATGGACTTCATGCAAATTGCAGAAGACACAGCGGGTGAAGGCATGATGTATTCGGCGAACTTCTATCGAGACGAGGGAGATAAATACGTAACAAAGACTAATGGATTCACTTCGGATACCGCTGAAGTTCAGAGACTCATTTCGGAAGAATATGCGACAGGTGGTGGGGACACGCCGGAAGCTGTTGCGGATATTCTCTATGAGACTATCACGGCCAACAGCGAGTGGAGAAGCGATATGAACAAAGTATGCTTCCTAATCTTTGATGCACCGCCGCATTACGGAACGGAAGACAGAATAGTGGAGGCGGTAGAGTCTGCTGCCGCACGCGGAATCCACATCGTGCCTGTAGTTGCATCGAACGCGGAGAGAGAGACGGAACTCTTTGGAAGAGCGCTCGCAATCTGCACGGACGGAGAATACGTATTCCTGACTGACGATTCGGGAGTTGGATATTCGCACCTAGAGCCGATTATTGGAGATTACAGCGTTGAGCTCCTTCACGACATAATCGTGAGAATCATAAACGGATATAAGTAGAATATGACAGAAAATTTTGAATATTGATATGGCGAAAAAGGCAAGACAGGCGAAAAACGGCTAAAAATAGCCGTTTTTTTGCTATTGCTTTTATATCTATATATGATACAATACAAGTATCAATACAGTAACAGTTTGATAACGCACATGTTTAGTTTTAACGGAAAGAAGGCGATTTTATGAAAAAGAAAATTATGAAAGGAAAAAGATCATTACTGGCGTTAATTCTGGTAATGACGCTCATTGTCAGTTATAGCGGTATCACAGTCTTCGGTGCGGACGACATCGACGGTCCTGTGAACGTGACCGCCGACGAGTACAATGGAAACATGACCTATGAGTACGGCAATGTGACATCTGAGGACGACTATGGGCTTTTGGTTGAAGCTTCTGGTGGGCATGCTGCAGAGGTCAAGGTAGAAGGTTCCGTGACGGCTGACTTGGATGGTGTAATGGTCAGTGTGGGAGAGAGTATAGAAAACCAACCAAGCAAGGCTGATGTTAGTATCGCAGGAGGAATCAACTTTGGTGATCACTATGCTGATCACTATCCTGATGGTATTGGCATTTCGAATGACGGCGGAATCGTTAATGTAACTGTTGGAGGAAATATCGTTGGTGGCGAGGGTGCTGACGATGGTGTGGACGTGTATACGAAAAATGGCGGCCAGACGACCGTTACGATTAACGGAAATATCGATTCGGACTATGGACTATATCCATATGTATATGGTCAAGGGAGCAGAGAAGATATAACTGTTCTTGGCAATATTACGGCGGAAGACCATGGTATCTATGGTGCTGATGTTACAGATGGTGCTGAACAGAATATAACGATAAAAGGAAGTATTGAGTCCACCTATGACGATGGTATTTATGTAGATGATGCTGATGGTGAAGGCACAAAACAGACTATTACGGTTGAAAAGGGAATAACTGCCGGTGAATATGGTATATATGTGGATGATGTTAGGGACGGCGCTGAGCAAAACATAACTGTCGGAGGCGACATCACTGCTGGTGAAACCGGCATATATACATATTATACTCAGAACGGCGCTGAGCAAAACATAAATGTCGGAGGTGACATCACTGCTGGTGAAACCGGCATATATACGGAATATGTTCGATATGGTGCCGAGCAAAACATCACCGTTGGTGGTGACATAACTGCTGAAGAAAGTGGCATTTATGTTTACGATTTATATGATGAAGCTAAACAGAATATAACAGTTACGGGTAATATTGTTGCAGGTGAGTATGGAATATACTCGGATGATGTTTATGACAGAGCGGAACAGAATATCACGGTAGGCGGGGATGTCGATGCTCAGTATGATGGCATTTATGTTGGTGCATATTACGAAGGCACGAGTCAGACGATTTCGGTAGGCGGAAGCATTACAGCGGGCGAAACCGGAATCGGTGCATACGCATATGATGGTGCTAATCAGACAATAACTGTGACAGGCGATATTACATCAAGTGAGAGTGCGATCAACACGTATTCCGACTATGAAGCAAAGCAGAATATCACAGTAGGCGGAGATGTTATTGGTGAAGAATACGGCATCTATGCGAGGTCAGAAGACTATGCAGAAACAGTAGTAGATGTTGCAGGAAATGTCGAAGGTGCGGAAAATGGAATAAAAGCTTCGGTATATTCAGAAGGTAATTTGAGTATTACTGTTGGTAGCGATGTAATCGGAGGAGTAAATGGCGTAGTTGTTGGCCCTGATTTTATGTATGGACCGAGATCTGTACCATACGGATTTGTAAGCGGTAATATAGATGTAACCGTTCTCGGGAATGTTGAGGGTGGAGAGCATGGTTCGGGTATCGAAGTTTTCGCAGGATACTCCAATAACAATATTAACGTAGTTGAAAACGTAACCGGAGATGCGGGGATTGCAGTGCTGCAAAACACAGAATCGTATAATCCTAATAGGTATTTTGTGCAGATAGAAAATCCTGATGACGTGGAAGGTTGGGAAATCAATTTTGAAGATGAAGAGAATATTTATATCGAAAAGGACGGCACAATAATTCCTTTGGCACTTGATTTCTCGGAGTGGGGAGTGAGAGTCCTAGACGAAGAAGGAA
The DNA here is from genome assembly GCA_017612585.1 of Bacillota bacterium. Lineage (GTDB taxonomy): Bacteria > Bacillota > Clostridia > Peptostreptococcales > Anaerovoracaceae > Eubacterium_B. Next base: position 3,233 of record JAGAFN010000076.1, read on the forward strand.
ACCAGCTTAACATCGCAACATATAGCGAAGAAGGGGATGGAGAGATACTGCGCGCATGGGTGCTTAAGGATGCACCTGAACCGGTAGCGGATACAACCATAACTATAGGTGGAGATGTGACGGGTAATAGATATGGCCTCGTTGTAGGAAGCACCGCCGCAATTCCTCTAATGGCAGATGATGTAGTGCTTGATGATTCGGCGATTCCTAGTGAAGTCCTTACGGATGTGGTAATTGAGGGTACACTCTCAGGACAGGAAGCCGCTATCGTATTGCAGGGCAATATGATTACAGAAGAAAACCTCCATCTCACGGTATGGGCTGTAACGCCTGATGAAGAAGGAAATCTGGTTAAGGCAATGACATTTGGTGAAGAGGAGATAGAGCTTGTCGCCAATGAGGCTACCAAGGCACTGGAGGAATCTATTAGATATATCATCAAGATTGAGCAGCCTGAAGTCGGAGCAATGCTCACCGCTACAAATTCTGAAGGAGATGCGCTTGAGACAAGCCATGACTTTGATGTAGCAGTCGAAGGAGAAAAAGTTCTTCTTAAGATAAACCTCGAAGAAGGATACAAGCTGCTTGGTGCATACAATGGCCTCGGCGAGAGAGTTCCACTCATCATTGACGAAGATGGTAACTACTATGTGGTGGTTCCAAAGGGTGGCGGAGTTTATCTCTCGGCAGAGATTGAAAAAGAAAAGTACAACGTACAGTTTGTTAACTACAATGACGAGGTTCTCCAGAGCAGCATAATCGAGTATGGCGAAACTCCGACATATAACGGTGAAACACCAACAAAGCCTGAGACACAGGAAAAGGTATTCACATTCGCCGGATGGACACCTGAGATTGACAAGGTGACGGGAGAAATTACATACAAGGCCACATTCACAGAGGAAGCTCATCCATATGACATATATATGGACTATGGAGAAGGCGAGTACAACGGTCAGACAGGACTTGTAAAACTTAATTGCAAGTATGGCGATAAGATTACCCTTCCTGCACCAACGAGAGAAGGATATGAGTTCCTATACTGGCAAGGATCCATCTACTACGCAGGAGATGTGTATACAGTAACCGGAGGGCATACATTGACTGCGATTTGGGAAGAAGTAAAAGCGCCTGCTGAGGAGAAGACAGATCCTAAGGAAGAGGAGAAGACAGATCCTAAGGAAGAGGAGAAGACAGATCCTAAGGAAGAGGAGAAGACAGATCCTAAGGAAGAGCAGAAGACAGATCCTAAGGAAGAGGAGAAGACAGATCCTAAGGAAGAACAGAAGACAGATCCTAAGGAAGAACAGAAGACAGAGCCAAAGGAGGAACAGAAGACTGAACCTAAGGAAGAGCAGAAGACAGAAGAAAAGGCTGCCGAATCATCAGTAGAGAAGGCAACGGCCAAGACGACAGCTTCTGACAGCACCCCTCCAACAGGAGACAATGAAAATATTGTCCTCTGGGTAACAATGATTTGTGTTTCGATGTATGCGCTGCCATGTGCGTTAAAAAGAAGATTCCGTTAAACTAAGCGCAGATTCTGAAACATAGATGAAAGGCTCGCAAGGATAATACCTTGCGAGTCTTTTTTAGAGGAGCATGCGCTTGTAACTATTGTTAAAATATGGTAGAATAGATACAGTAATATAAGCCCAACAATATGCCGGGTTTAGTATTGACGCGGATTTGGTGTGATTTTATTTAGTAGGAGAAATTGTGAACAGCAGGATTGCGGAAGGCGGAATAATCCTCGCGGAGGTTATAGTGGCAATCGTGTTCGGCGTTCTAGAGGGGAACGGCGCTGTTTACTTTTTCAACAAAATGCCTGCGCGGTGGTTCTGCGATTACGGAGAGACTCCAACTCACGAAATGCTCGACACTTCTATCCAAAGGGTCAAAAGCCATCCTTGGAAGTATCTATTTACGGGCGCATTTATAGTTCTAAATATTAAACTCTTTACGGATGATTGGCAGTTTGCACTTGCGGCGACCTGCGCGATATGGCTCTTACTTGAACTTTCACTGGCGGATAAAAAATTCAATATAGTTCCGGACCAGCTTCTTATTCTTCTTGCGATAACTGCGATCGGATTTTTACCATTTCATTCATCCTGGAAAAATTGTTTATTCGGCGCTTTGATTGGATTCGGTGTGGTGGCTGCTATAGCCTTTGTCGGAAGACTTGCATATAAGAGGGATGCGGTTGGCGGAGGAGATATTAAACTATTCGCCGTCCTCGGACTCATATCGGGAGTTTACGGAATCGTATTCATACTTGCGACAAGCGCGCTACTTAGCGCTTGGCATTTTATATATCTAATCATAAGGAGCAAAGCCAAGATAACCGATACGCGTCCGATGGTTCCTTATATAGCGATTGCATCCATAATTTACTGGGTGCTTTTCTGGGGACGCGACATTGGATTCTGGTAGACTCATTGATTGAAGGTGCCCCACATCTTTTAAAGTGTCACGGTCTTTCGAGTAGCCACAATTTTTCAATCTGATATAATAAGCACATGAAGAACTATTTGCTTAAACTTGAATATGACGGAAGCTCATTTCACGGCTGGCAGGAGCAAGTGGGTCTACGTACGGCGCAGGGTGCCGTGCAGGATGCACTCACGGCTGTCTGCGGAAAGGAAATTGCGGTTTCGGGTACCAGCAGAACCGACGCCGGTGTTCACGCGCTTATGCAGTGCTGCAGTTTTAAGGCGGACATTGGTATTCCGACTGAGAATATTCCAAAGGCTGTCAACAATATGCTTTCCGGTGGAAGATACGGAGAGGGGAGTAAGGGGTCAGATATAAGAGTTTTATCTGCGGAGGAAATGCCTGATGATTTTCATGCGAGATTCGATTGTAAGTGGAAGACGTATGAGTATGTGATCAGCACGGGAGTGCCCAATGTATTCAGGAGGAACTACTGCTATAACGTGGATTCAGGAAGTCTGGATGTTGATGCTATGAGAGAAGCTGCGAAATGCCTCGTTGGAACGCATGACTTTGTGGCATTTCAGGCGGCTGGAGGAACACCGCGCGAAACGACGGTAAGGACGATTTATGAGGCAGACGTCCAAGTGATAGAGAACGCAAATGCCGGATTCAAGCACAGTGAAGGACTATCAGTAAATGCGACGACTCTGGCCTTGCCGGTTCTCGCGGGCGATATCGTATTCTCGGTAACCGGAGACGGCTTCCTCTACAATATGGTTAGAATAATCGTGGGCACCTTGGTTGAGGTCGGACTCGGGAAGATTTCGCCGAGCGATATCCCTGCGATTATCGAGAGCAAGGACAGAACCAAGGCCGGTCATACTGCGCCACCTTGCGGTCTCTATCTTGTGGAAATATCATTTGATGATTTTTGCGAGTGAGTAGGCAATTTGCTTTGACTAGGCATGTAAAAGAATGTAGAATAACAAAGACGAGTTTATGTTGCAGAAGAATACGAGTTTATATTTGAAGAGTAATTGGAGACATTTATGAGCCCGGAAAAGAACGAAGCAAAAACGTATAAAGAAGGAATGGATGAGCCTGTGGTTACAGGTGCCGCGGGACACGCGCGTCGCCCGAGCTGGGATGAGTATTTTATGGAGATGGCGGAGCTTACCGCAACAAGATCCACATGCCTTAGGCGTCACGTCGGTGCGGTTATAGTAAAGAATAAGCACATAATCGCAACGGGTTATAACGGTGCCCCAAAAGGTATATCACATTGCGCGGAGCTTGGCGGATGCTTAAGAGAGAAGCTCGGTGTTCCTTCAGGTGAGAGACACGAACTATGCAGAGCTCTCCATGCTGAGCAGAATGCCATTATTCAGGCTGCAACACTTGGCGAAAGCGTAGAGGGCGCATCGATATATATTACGCATCAGCCTTGCGTAATTTGTTCCAAGATGATTATAAATGCGGGAATAGATAAGATAGTTGTAAAGGAAGGCTATCCGGATGAGCTCGCTGAAGAACTCTTGAGCGAAGCGGGTAAGCGCATCATAATGCTCAAGGATCAGCACGGCAAGAAAGAGTAGTTAAAATGACGTGTAAAATCCTCGCGGTTTACGCGGGGATTTTTTATGGGAGACGTGCAGACAATTTACCGGTGCGTTGATGAGATGACGCGCAGGCAACGAAGAAAGAAAAGTGATTGCAATAATGGATAATGCGGTAAAAATCGACAAAAAACAACTGAATAGAAAGTTAAGAATGCTTGCGGTTCCGATTGCGATTCAGGGAATTGTCTCTTCGACACTGAGCCTTGTGGATAATCTAATGGTCGGTTTCCTCGGCGAGACCGAGCTTGCGGCTGTAGGTGTCGCTTCGCAGGTCTTTATGATTTTCTATCTCATCAACTTTGGAATGATGGGTGGTTTTGCTACGTTTGCGTCGCAGTTCTACGGAGTGGACGATAGGGCGAGCATCAGAAAAGTTATCGGCCTTGCGGTGACTGTCATGTTTTCCGTAGGACTGGTTTTTTTTGCGGTCACTATGATGAGTGCGGAATCAATCATGGGATTCTATACAAAAGACCCCGCGGTAAAGGCGCTTGCGGTTCAATACCTGAGAATCAATGCGGTTTCCTTTATTCTCATCGGAATATCCGGACCGCTTGAGATGTCATTTAGGGCAACGCAGCAGACCAAGGTTCCTTTGGTCGTAAGCGTGGCAACATTCTCGACGAACACATTTCTAAATTACGTTTTTATATTCGGAAAGTTCGGAGCTCCCTCGCTCGGTGTTGCGGGTGCTGCACTTGCGACGGCAATAGCGAGAGTACTCGAGGTTTTAATAAATGTCTTCTGTACTTCGAGGAAGTGGAATTATTTCTATGGAAATATCAAATCGTTCTTCGGATGGAGGAAGGAACTCGTTAAGCGCATAGCAAAGAATGCGGCGCCGACTACGATAAATGAACTTCTTTGGTCGCTTGGGCAGACGATGTATGTGGCGGCTTTCAATAGAATAGGCACAACGGAGTATGCTGCTTACCAGGCAGCAAATATAATTGCAAATGTATTTGTCTTTGCAGGATTCAGCATTGGAGACGCCGCGCTCATAATGATTGGAGAAAAGCTTGGAGAGGGTAAGAAGGATTATACCTGGGAGATGTCCAAGCATATCATCAAAGTTGGCATCATCGTTGGTGCGATAATCGGAGCTGTAGTAATGCTTGCCGCATATCCGATGACGACACTGTTTAATCTAACTCAAGAAGGGCGCAGCTACGCGCTTAAGATACTTATTCTTATCGGTCTAACGATTCCTATGGGAATCTACGGAGGAATACATATAACGGGAACGCTTCGCGGAGGCGGCGACACCAAATTCGCAATGATTGCCGAGAGCGGCTGTGTATGGCTTGTCGCAGTTCCTCTCGCATTCCTCGGCGCAACAGTCTGGCACCTTCCGATTCATTGGTGCTTCATACTGATTCGCATCGAGGAACTAGTAAAAGGCATCATCCTCACCTGGCGCTATATGTCGAAGAAGTGGATGAATACGGTAATAAGAGATATCTGATTAGATTCGGGATAGATTGTTACCTTCGATGCAACCCTCCAGAGGTTCAATTTTATTAAAGTTGTAATTGTCCGTTCCGAGGACAGAGTGGATGGAACAGTGTATTCCGAATCAGATGTTGATGTCGCCTTTTGCGAGGATCCTTGCGCTTCCGCCGACGAAGATTTCCGGCGGCATCGGGAATTCCGATTCGAGCGACGGCCCGTCGAGGACGTATGCGCCGACCGAGCTGTATTTGAGATAAGTCATTATAATCGAAGGTCTTCCCATAGCTTCGCCCTGCACGATTTTGCAGGTGGCCGGGAGGCCTATTTTTTTGTTGAGACTCAAGTAATGTGTAAGAGCGCCGTTTGCTGTTCCGGTTGCGGCTTCTTCGTCTATTCCGTAGAGCGGAGCAAAGTTACGCGCATGAATCAAGATATCCGCGCCGCCCGTAGCGCTCGTATCCGCTGTGGTGCTTTCATTTGTATCGCTCGTATTGTTTGTACCATTGGCAGCGTCGTCGATTGTAAATGCGTGAACTCCCGTAACTCCGTAGTGCTCGGAGAGCTCCGCAAGTTTATTCATGTCGGGTGCGAGCGAATTGAGTTCATCGAGATTGGAGACGGGCAGAATAATGTCAGGAAGTCCCGTCGATATGATCATCGGAGCGAGGCCGAGACTCGCATCGTATTCGCCACCCATGATATCGTACAGCCTATCGAGTTCAAGAGGGTCGGATATTGTAGCGATGCGTTTTGGTTCCGCCATTGACATAATTACGGTGCCATCGGATATGTGGACTTTGATTTCGCCCGCCATCGTAAGTGCACGGTAGTCTGTATCTTCTCTTATCATTCCTGCATCCCAAAGAGCATGGAAAGAGGCGATGGTAGCATGCCCGCATAGATCCACTTCTTCTGTCGGCGTGAAGTATCTTAAATAGAAGCTGTCTTCGTCATCAGGAAGTACAAATGCTGTTTCCGAGTAGCGAAGTTCAGCTGCGACTTTTTTCATTAGTTTTACTTGGGGGAAGGTTCCTCCCTGAGGAAGTATTACGACGCCCGCGGGATTGCCTCCGAAAAGGTCTTCGGTAAATGCGTCAACTATATAAAACTTCATAAGAGCCTCCGTTTCTGAAAACAAGATTGTCGCGTATTCTGAAATGACTTTAAGTTCGCGTTGCGTTAGCATTAAAAATCGCATAAATGCACGTATAATTTACCACTTAAGCGGCTTTATCGCAAGGAACGGCGGGTTGCGCAGCATTAGGGGTTGCGATCCAAAATATGGTGGTAAAGACGTTATCTGAGTGGTAAACTTTATCTTGTGAGAATTTTTGTTAAATCTGTGTTAAATCCACATATTGGAGTGTGCAATTACGGGGAAGTTAATGGAAAAGTTTCTTTCTAAATACGCAAAAATATTGGTGGTGCTCGCAACGGTTTTAGGGGCGCTCTCGGGTCCTCTTGGGAAGGCTATCTCAGCACCATCTCTCGCCATAGGTTTTTGGCGACTAACGATGGGGCTTCCGTTTTTTATAATTCCGGTATTTGCGAGCGGATACAGAAGAAACGAACTCAAGGACATTGATACGAAAAGCCTGATCGGCGCAGTTGTTGCGGGGATCTTTCTTTTTATTCACTTCTATGCGTGGTTCAATGCGGTCAAGATGACGAATATTTCGAGCGCTGCGGTTATAGCATCGCTTCATCCGCTCGTTGTCGTATTCATTTCAATAGCGATTTACAAAAGAAAAATAGGGATTAAGCCGATAATAGGAATCGTGATTGCGCTAATCGGCGCAGCGCTTACTGCAGGGCTCGACTATGCCAATCTTTCGATGACGCATTTTACGGGCGACATGCTAGCGGTAATTACGGGACTTTCCATGGGAATATATTATGCGCTTGGGGACAAGGTTAGGGGCAAGGTCGATGGTGCGGTATATGTACTCATACTCTTTGCATCGTGTTGGCTTTGTTTCTTGATTGCTATGCTCGCGAGCGGAACGTCGTTCTTTGATTATCCGTCAAAGGATTGGATTATGCTCGTTATAATGACGCTTGCCTGCCAGGTCGGTTGCCATGCGCTTAATAACCTATGCCTCGGGCACGCGGATTCGGTATATGTTTCGGCATGGAGTGCAAGCGAGATGGTGTTCGCATCGTTCTTTGCATGGCTACTCATCGGTCAGGTGCCGACAAACTGGGGAATCATAGGATCGATTATTGTAATCGGAGGGCTTCTCTACTATGTTTTTAACAGCAGGGGAATAAGGGGTAGCAGGGGCCTTGAATTGGATGGTTAAAAGGGCGAATAGTTAGGCTATAAGCAAGAAACTTTGGCGGTCGGCACCGTAAAACTGTGATATAATATATGGGTTAATAAATTATAGACAAAGGAAAGGAAGAAAGACATGGCTTATTTGGAAATTATACAGGTTATCGGAAGAGAAGTAATGGACTCTCGCGGAAATCCGACGGTTGAGGCTGAGGTTTATCTTGCTGACGGAACTATCGGAAGAGGCGTTGCTCCGAGCGGTGCTTCCACGGGTGAATTTGAAGCTCTGGAGCTTAGAGACGGCGACAAGAAGCGCTACGACGGAAAGGGCGTTCAGAAGGCTGTCGACTATGTTAACAATGAGATCGATGATCTACTCTTTGGCATGGACGCATCTGACATCTACGCTGTCGACCAGGCTATGATAGATGCCGACGGAACTGAAGATAAATCAAAATTCGGGGCAAATGCAATCCTGGCGGTTTCGATCGCATGCGCAAGGGCTGCTGCACAGTCGCTCCAGATTCCGCTATACAGATTCCTCGGAGGACTCTCTGCCAACACTCTTCCTGTACCTATGATGAATATTCTTAACGGCGGTGCACACGCTGCAAATACAGTAGATACCCAGGAGTTCATGGTTATGCCTATCGGAGCTCCGACGTTCAAGGAAGGACTTCGTTGGTGCGCAGAAGTTTACCACAAGCTTGGAAAGGTTCTGAAAGAGGAAGGCTATGCTACCGGCGTGGGCGACGAAGGCGGATATGCTCCAAACCTCTCGAGCGATGAGGAAACAATCGACTATATCATCAAAGCCATCAAGGCTTGCGGATATAAGCCGGGCAAGGACTTTGTTCTCGCTATGGATGCTGCGGCGAGCGAATGGAAAGGCAAGAAGAAGGGCGAATACATCCAGCCGAAGAGTGGTAAGAAGTTCACATCCAAGACTCTCGTAGAGCATTGGAAGTCGCTCGTTGACAAATACCCGATTTACTCAATCGAAGACGGTCTCGATGAAGAGGACTGGGCAGGTTGGGAACTCATGACCAAGGAACTCGGAGACAGACTGCAGATTGTCGGAGATGACCTCTTTGTTACAAATACCAAGAGACTGGCAAAGGGAATCGAAAAGGCTTGCGGAAACTCAATTCTTATCAAGCTAAACCAAATCGGTTCCGTATCCGAAACGATTGAAGCCATCAAGATGGCGCATAAGGCAGGCTTTACAGCAGTTGTATCGCATAGATCCGGAGAGACGGAAGACACAACGATTGCGGACCTCGCAGTTGCTCTTAATACCGGACAGATCAAGACCGGAGCTCCCGGAAGAAGCGAGCGCGTAGCCAAGTACAACCAGCTTCTCCGTATAGAAGAGGAACTTATGGATAGCGCTCGCTATGCCGGGGTCAAGGCGTTCAATCAGAAACACTAATTGATTAATTGATTCATCGGAGGTAAAGATGAAATTTACGTGGGTTGAGAACGACCAAAAGGTTAATGCAGATTATGAGCTTAGGTTCGTTCTAAACGATAAGATAGAGAATTGTCCCGACAGAGAGACGCTCGAGATGCTCGGATTCAAGAAGGGCTCGGTCTGCGATCTTCCTGAGGCAAGACGAGTATATGTGAGCCTAAAGGATACATCGCCTGAGACACTTAGACTTGGAATCGCAAAGGTGATGAATGCTCTCAAAGGGCATAAGGTTAAAAGTATCCAGATGCAGAGGCTTATATCGTCTGCTGCACAGGGTGGCACGGGCGCTGCATTAAAAGAAATGCAGAACGCGCTTTCTGCTGTCGCGGAAGGATTTACGCTCGCGGCATATAACTATGACAAGTATAAGAGCGAAGCCAATAAGAGCGAAGTGAAGGAGGTCTTTCTTAGCGTAACGGGGTGTGACAAAGAAACCGCGGAAGCTGCACTAAAGAGAGGAACGATTATCGCAGAGGCTACGAACTATACGAGGGATATCGTAAATGAGATGCCGCAGGTTTATACACCTGAGATGATGGCGGCGGATTCCGAGAAGCTCGCAGAAAACTATTACAGTGTTAAATGCGAAGTCTTCGGCAAGGACTATCTCAAGGAGCAGGGGATGAATGCGTTCCTCGCGGTTAACCAGGGTAGTCCAAATGAACCGAGATTAATCCATCTCTATTACAGACCGGGCGGAAGATATCAGGGCAAGATTTGCTTTGTTGGAAAGGGACTGACGTACGATACAGGAGGACTCTCGCTTAAGCCGGGACAATCCATGTATCATATGAAATCCGACAAGGCAGGGGCTGCAGCCTGCATGGGAATCATAAAGGCTGCTGCGGAACTCGAACTACCTTTCGAGGTTCACGCCGTTCTCGGTGCGACCGAAAATGCAATCGGAGGAAAGTCGTATAAGCCCGACGATGTTCTCAAAGCGAGAAACGGAGTCACGATAGAAGTGAACAATACCGATGCAGAGGGGAGGCTCGTGCTTGCGGACTGTCTCTCTTGGGCTCAAGACATGGTACAGCCCGATATGCTTGTCGATTTGGCGACACTTACGGGTGCATGCGTTGTCGGTCTAGGAGATTATACGAGCGGAATCATCGGAAACAACTATGATCTTCAGATGGATTTCAAGAAGGGCTCCATGCTGAGCGGCGAGAATTATACGATTCTTGAGTTCAACGATCATATGAGACCGCTCATCGATTCGGACGTTGCCGATGTAAAGAATTCTGTTCCGGGCGGAATGGGGGGCGCGATTACCGCAGGACTCTTTCTAGACAGATTCATCAAGGATGAGTACAAGGATAAATGGCTACACCTCGATATCGCAGGCCCTGCGTTCGGAAGCAAAGCCTGGGGATATAACCCGGTCGGTGCAAGCGGAGCAGGCGTTAGAGGATGCACGTACTTTATGCTTTCAAAAGAAATATAGCGATACAGTATAACGATATAGGTATTGGGACGAGGACTCGTTATCGGAAGCGTTTAATTCTTGAGGGCGAACAATGGATAATATAATTGTTATAGGAATTGCGGGTGGCACGGGTTCCGGAAAGACCACCATCACGAGAGAAATCGTAAGAAGGCTCGGTGAGAACGTAACTGTGATTACTCACGACAGCTATTATAAGGCGCATCATGACCTCAGTTACGAAGAAAGATCACAGCTTAACTATGACCATCCGAATTCCTTTGATAACGATATGATGGCGGAAGCCATTCGTGATTTGAGAGAGGGTAAGCCTGTAGAGATTCCGATCTATGATTATACGATCCATGATCGTACGGAAAACACGATAACTCTACATCCGACGCCGGTGATATTGGTAGAAGGGATTCTCATCTATCATTCAGAGGAATTAAGGGACCTCATGGATATCAAAATTTTTGTCGATACTGATGCGGATGTGAGAATCCTGCGCCGTATAGTAAGAGACATAAAAGAGAGAGGACGCTCGCTGGACAGTGTAGTCAATCAGTATCTCAATACGGTCAAGCCCATGCACGAGGCCTTTGTTGAACCATCAAAGAAATATGCCGACATAATCATCCCCGAGGGCGGAGAAAATATGGTTGCACTCGAGATGGTAGTCAACAGAATCGAAGCACATCTAAAAGGAAGCGAGCGCTAAAAGCGCGATTACCTAAAGAGGAGGAAATATGTCTACACCGCATAACAGAGGAGAAAAAGGTCAGTTTGCAAAGACGGTAATCATGCCCGGAGATCCGCTCAGGGCCAAGATGATTGCAGAGACGTTTTTGGATGACGCAGTTCTCGTTACAGACGTAAGAAATATGTTTGGATATACGGGAACGTATAAGGGACATCCCGTATCCGTTATGGGAAGCGGAATGGGAATGCCTTCGATTGGCATCTATTCTTATGAGCTCTTTACTCAGTATGATGTGGATGCGATTATAAGAGTTGGATCCACGGGTTCCTATGTCGACAGCCTAAACGTAAACGATGTCGTTCTCGCCGACAGTGCATGGAGCGAATCGACATTTGCCTTTGTTCAGAACGGATGCGAGGACGAGATTCTGTACCCAGACGAGGAGCTTAACGAGAAGATTCAGGCTGCCGCGGAGGAACTTGGAAAGAAGCTTACGACGGTAAGGGTCCATTCTGCAGACGTATTCTATAGAGACAGCGACCCGGATTACTATAAGGGCCTAGTTTCTGAAACCGGAGTTCAGGTTGTCGAGATGGAAAGCTTTGCGCTCTTCCATAATGCCAATGTGACGGAAAAGAAGGCGGCATGTCTTCTTACGATTTCGGATTCATTCGTGAAGCCGGAGCAGCTCACTGCGGAAGAGCGTCAGAACTCGATGAAGCATATGATTGAAATTGCACTGGAGGCAGCAATCAAATAAATGTCTCAAACTACAACCAGGGATATGACAAAGGGAAGTATACTCTCCCAACTCATAATGTTCTCGCTTCCTCTCCTTCTGGGGAATGCATTTCAACTTCTCTACAATATGGTGGATACTATTGTTGTAGGAAATTTTGTAGGCAAGGAAGCGTTGGCAGCAGTAGGTTCCACGACCATGATCATAAACATGGTCGTGTTTTTCTTCAATGGATTCTCCGTTGGCGCAAGCGTTGCGATCGCCAGAAGTTTTGGAGCAAAGGACTTTGATAGGCTGCATAAATCGATTGAAACAACGATGGCGATGACACTTGGGTTTGGTGTCTTCTTTACTGCGTTCGGAATCCTCGCCGTGAGACCGATGCTAAGGCTCATGGCGACACCCGACGACGTAATGGATGAAGCAACCATTTATCTAAGAACCTATATGGCGGGAATCTCCGGTCTAATGATTTACAATATGGCAAGCGGAATACTAAGGGCGGTTGGCGATACAAAACGCCCTCTTTACTTTTTGATATTCTGCAGCGTTCTGAATATGGTTTTGGATATTGCATTTGTAGTTCTCTTCAAATGGGGTGTATTCGGCGTTGCGTTTGCGACAATAGTTGCACAGTTCATATCGGCGGCGCTCGTTATTCGTCTCATTACGAAAACAAATGATGTATATAAACTCACGTGGTCGGATCTCGGAATCGACAAAGGAATACTTTCGCAGATAATTCAGGTAGGTCTTCCTGCGGCAATCCAGAGCACGATAACATCGCTTTCAAATACATTCGTGCAGTCGTATGTGAACTTCTTCGGATCATCAGTAATGGCGGGATGGAGTTGCTACAACAAACTGGACCAATTCTTGTTCCTCCCGATAAATAGCATGTCAAATGCGGCGACGACATTTGTGAGTCAGAATATGGGTGCGAGAGACATAAAGCGTGCCGACAAAGGAACGACAGTAGCGGTTAGCGTTTCGCTTACGGTTACATTTGTCATAACGCTTATTCTTTTTATATTTGCGGAACCTGCAAATAGCATTTTTACAAAGGACGCGGAAGTAATTCAATACGGTTCAATGTTTATCAGAGCCAATGTATGGTTCCTGCTTGCAAACTGCGTGGGACATACGCTTGGCGGAGCAATAAGAGGTCGCGGGGATTCAAAGGGCCCCATGTTTATCGTACTCTTTAGCTTTGTTCTCGTGAGACAGCTATATCTATATTTGGTGACACATTTCTATGCAAATACGCCGTTAACCGTATCGAGGGGCTACCCCGTAGGTTGGGTGCTCTGTGGCGCACTGATGCTTCTGTACTATCTATTGGTAGTTAAGAAAAGAAAGCATAGTATTTAAGTGAAAGTGGCTTATCGACCATAATGGAGGTTTACCAAACCGCGAACGAGGTATATATATTCTCGATATAAGTGGTTTATATTTAATAAAGGACTTTTTCGAGAGAAGTTTTATGGAGCAATATAACGTAAGTGGAATGAGCTGTGCCGCATGTCAGGCCAGAGTGGAAAAAGCCGTGAGCAAGGTTCCGGGCGTGGAGTCTTGCTCTGTTAGCTTGCTCACAAATTCAATGGGAGTGGAAGGTTCGGCGGCGGCGGAGGATATTATCGCCGCGATCGAAAAGGCGGGGTATGGAGCGGAATTAAAGGGTGCGAAAGCAATTGGTGATTCAGGAATCGAGGGTGAAGGTTCCGATGGTTCGCCTGATGATGGATTGTCCGTAGGCGTAATCTCCGGCTTATATGTAGCCGAAGAGGAGGCTCTCAGAGACCGTGAGACTCCGATTCTTAAGAAGCGGCTAGTGACATCTCTGGGATTCCTGATTGTTCTCATGTATCTATCCATGGGACATATGATGTGGGGTTGGCCCATTCCGGGATTCATGGAAAAGAATCACATGCTGGTCGGCGTTATCCAGATGGTGCTTGCTGCAGCGGTGATGGTGATAAACAAAAAGTTTTTTACGAGCGGTTTCAGAGGACTGTTCCACGGTGCGCCTAATATGGATACGCTTGTGGCTTTGGGATCGGCGGCATCGTTTGGCTGGAGCATATATGTTCTGTTTGCTACGGGCAATATGCACGACCTCTATTTTGAATCCGCAGCGATGATACTTACATTGATTACGGTCGGAAAGATGCTCGAGGCGCGTTCAAAAGGAAAGACTACCGATGCGCTTAAGTCCTTAATGAAACTTGCACCGGAGACTGCCACTGTGCTTCACGATGGAATAGAAGTTGAGATTCCGATTGCGGAACTCAAGGTTGACGATGTATTTGTTGTCCGTCCGGGATCAAGCATTCCTGTTGATGGAATTATCATAGAAGGTGCGAGCGCGGTTAATGAGTCCGCGCTTACGGGTGAATCCATTCCTGTGGATAAGGCGGTCGGCGACAGGGTTTCTGCCGCAACGATAAGCGAGTCCGGATATCTAAAATGCCGCGCAACCCACGTCGGCGAGGATACTACATTATCCAAGATAATTAAGATGGTTAGCGATGCCGCCGCAACAAAGGCGCCAATCGCCAAGATTGCGGACAAGGTTTCGGGAATATTCGTTCCGGTGGTTATAGGGATTGCACTTGTTACGCTTATTATCTGGCTTTTGGTTGGACAGACTGCAGGCTACTCACTTGCGAGGGCGATATCTGTTCTCGTCATAAGCTGCCCATGCGCCCTCGGGCTTGCGACACCTGTGGCTATCATGGTCGGTAACGGCGTTGGAGCAAAGAACGGAATGCTCTTTAAGACTGCGGTCTCGCTTGAAGAAACTGGACGCACCGATGTAGTCGTTTTAGACAAGACAGGAACGATTACCATGGGAGAACCGCGCGTTACAGATGTAATTCCGACAGATGGAGTTGATCCCGAGGAACTCATCATCGCTGCGTACTCAATCGAAAGAAAGAGCGAGCACCCACTGGCAAAAGCGATAGTTGCCGCGGTGGAAGGCGACAAGAATCGCGAGAGTTTATTTGAAGCGAAGGCAGCGTACGCAATCAAGAAGCATGTTAGTGCAGATGAGTTTGAAGTTCTTCCGGGTAACGGACTATGCGGAGTGTTGCAAGATGATTCTGACTACGCCAAGCAGTCGCGTTTCAAGGGGTATAAGATTTCGGGAGGAAAAGCAGAGTTCATAAACGAAATCGCAGCGATTGGCGATAAGATGAAGGAACAGTCAGAGAAACTTGCTGAAGAGGGAAAGACATGCCTTTACTTTGCAGCCGACGATAGACTTCTCGGACTGATTGCAGTTGCAGATACGATAAAGGAAGATAGCCCTCAGGCAGTAAGAGAGCTTCAGAATATGGGCATCAAAGTCGTGATGCTTACGGGTGACAACGAGAAGACTGCCAAAGCAATAGGTACTCAGGCTGGAGTTGATGAAGTCATAGCGGGTGTACTTCCCGACGGAAAAGAAGAAGCGATACGCAATCTTCAGAACGGCAGCAATGCAGAGGGCGTAAACAATTATAAGGTTGCGATGGTCGGTGACGGCATAAACGATGCGCCGGCATTAACCCGTGCTGACATCGGAATCGCAATCGGCGCAGGAGCGGACGTCGCGATAGATGCCGCGGACGTAGTTTTGATGAACAGCAAACTAACCGACGTGTCCGCCGCGGTGAGGCTCTCTCGCGCAACTCTAAAGAATATCCATCAGAATCTCTTCTGGGCATTCTTCTATAATGTTATAGGAATACCAATCGCCGCCGGTGCATTCATCAAAGCGTTCGGACTCGAACTGAACCCGATGCTTGGGGCGGCCGCCATGAGCCTTTCGAGCTTCTTCGTGGTGACCAATGCGCTCAGGCTGAATCTATTTGACGTACACAACGCAAGTAGCGACAAGCCGAAGAAGTCAAGTGGAGAGACGGCGGATAGTATCGATAACGAGGGGGCAAACGGAATAGCGAGCGAAGAAGCAGAGACGATTGTAATTGAAGAGTCATCTGGCGATATGACTGTTATAGAGTCGACAGATAGAACAGATACAGATAAACACACGAACGATAATGGAGGAACTGAAATGAAAAGAACGATTAAAATTGAAGGAATGATGTGCATGCACTGTGAAGCGACAGTCAAGAAAGCACTTGAAGAAATCGAAGGCGTAGAATCCGCCGAAGTAAGCCACGAGGCCGGAACCGCAATCGTAACCGCCACAGATAGGGTGCCAGATGAAATGCTTAAGAAAGCGGTAGAGGATAAGGAGTATACGGTACTTGGAATTGAGTCGGATGCAGAAGAATAGTTTATGACTGAAGTGATGATTCTATTTATTTTTGCTTCTACCAACGAGGTAGTCTAGCGACACTTTATAATAATCTGCAAGGATGATGGCGTACGATAACGGAAGTTCTCGTATGCCTTTTTCATATCTGCGATAAACCTCTCTTTGACAATGCAATATAGAACGAGCAATAATACTTAACAGGGGTGATATGGTCGTCCCTGTTTTTTGTTTAAGCAATCTTACTTGACTTTAATACACCTGGCATGGTAATATATGGTTACAGATGTTCTATAGATTTACGCCAGAGAGGGTTTCCTCGCTGGCGTTTTTCCGTCTTTAGGGGTTGTGTCACTACAGGCAATCTTAATAAAGCTATGAAGCGTAACATAAAACGTTTTCCGGAGAGTTTTTGTTTTAAGTTAACGAGCGAGGAGTGTTCAAGATTCCAAATTGGAATCTTGAACGGCGGGCGTGGGTCAAATGTAAAATATCTACCATGCGTTTATACGGAGCAAGTATGCTCCTTGGGAATAAGCCCCTTGCCTTGAAATTGGATAGAGAGCCTCCATTCCTTGCTATGCCTATGCCTATGTGATAAAATCTCACCTTGGGAAGGTTTGAGCGAGTGGCGAGTGGAGACATGAACGAGCATAATAATGCAAAGAATACTCTCTGGACGAGGAACTTCACAATAATTACGATTGGGTCTGCGGTGTCGCTGTTCGGAACGGTGATTTCCGGATTTGCATCGGGACTCATGATTCTGGATTTTACTGAATCGGTATTTTTGTTTTCGCTGTTTATGATAGCGACGACGATACCGAGTATTATTGTACCTACGATTGTGGGACCACTTCTCGACAAGTTCTCGCGAAGAAGAACGATCTTTATGCTGGACTTTACGTCGGCTGCGATATATATGACGTTTGGAATTATTCTTTCCAAGGGTTCAATCACATATCCACTTCTTCTCGCGGGGTGTATTACGCTGGGCTGTATCAATGCGACGTATAGGGTTGCGTTTGAGAGCCTCTATCCGATGCTGGTTACGGAAGGGCAAATGGCAAAGGCTTATTCCGTCTCGAGCACGCTGGACTCTCTCATCATGGTTGTTACGCCTGTATCTGTTTTTCTCTATCACAATATAGGAATCTCAAAACTCTATATGCTTGATGCTGTATTCTTCTTCATCGCTGCGCTCTTTGAGATGCAGGTCAAGGTTGATGAGAACTATACTATTAAGAAGGAAGATCACTTCGGTCTCAAGCAGTACAAGGAAACATTTGTCGAAGGGATGCAGTATCTCTGGTCGGAGAAGGGACTCTTCTTCATCGCCATATACTTTTTCTTCTTGAGTTTGGACGGAGGTGCCGGACAGGTTGTCGGTCTTCCGTATTTCCGAGAGCGGTTCACAAACGGGGATTATATATTCATATTCATTCAGGGTGCGGGCGTGCTCGGAAGGGTTATAGCCGGCGCATTCCACTACAAGACTAAAATACCGAAGGAAAAGAAGTTCAATATTACGTTCTCTGTTTATGCGGCGATTACCGTGCTTGCGGCGGCATATTTGTTTACGCCGATACCGATAATGATTCTGATGATGCTCGTGTCGGGGATGCTTTCTATGACGTCGTACAATATCAGAATATCGACTACGCAGAGCTATGTTCCGAACGAAAAGAAGGGAAGATTCAACGGCGCTTTTCAGGTGATAAGCACGACGGGATCGCTCCTGGGTCAGTTCTTCTCCGGACTAATGGCGGATCATATGGATAAGAGAATGGTTATAGTTATATTTGCGGTTCTCGACCTTGCGATGCTTTGGACGATTCTATATCGCAAGCGCGAGCATGTTAAGCTCGTGTATAATAGAGACGCATAATTAGTGAATTACGACGAAAAAGAAAAACTGCATAGAACAAGTTTCGATGACGGCAAGGAGAAATATATTCTCTTTGCTGTTTCTTGTGGTAATGAAGAAAAGGCTGAGGCATCGATTAAGGAATTAGAGGAGCTTCTTAAGACAGCGGGTGGTGAGTCTTGCGCATATATGATTCAGAATATCGAGAAGCCGGACAGAACTACGTATATCGGTAAGGGCAAGGCGCTCGAGTTAAAGGAGATGGTCGAGTTCCTGGAGGCTGACGGTGTCGTCTGCGATGATGAACTAACGCCGTCGCAGCACAGGAATCTTGCGGATATACTCGAGACCAAGGTGGTCGACAGAACCATGCTTATCTTGGATATATTTGCGAAGCGTGCGACTACGGGAGAAGGAAAGCTTCAGGTTGAGATGGCCCAGCTTAAGTACAGAGCGTCGAGGCTTACGGGAAAGGGGACGGCGCTCTCTCGTCTAGGTGGCGGAATCGGAACGAGAGGGCCCGGAGAAACAAAGCTCGAAACCGACCGCCGTGCAATCCAGAGACGACTCGATAAACTGACCGCAGATGTTAAGGCGCTTAAGCACGTTCGAGAGACCACGAGAAAGAAGCGTCTTGAAAGTGCAGCGCCGATAGTTGCTATAGTCGGTTATACGAATGCGGGCAAATCCACTCTTCTGAACAGACTTACATCGGCCGATATACTTGCGGAGGACAAGCTCTTTGCCACGCTTGATCCTACAACGAGAGTATGCAGACTTCCGAATGGAAGAGAGATTATGTTTACGGATACGGTAGGATTTATAAATAAGCTTCCGCATCAACTTATAGATGCATTCAGAAGTACGCTTGAGGAAGCCAAGTTTGCGGATATGATTCTGCATGTTATAGACGCAACATCGGAGGATGTGGAGCTCCACAAAGAGGTTGTTTACGACACGCTTAAGAATCTTGGCGTGGAAGATAAGCCGGTAGTAACGGCCTTTAACAAAATTGATTTGCTGGCGGACAGCCGAGATTTGCCGCTAACGGATGAGAATGCTGATGCAGCAATCGATATAAGCGCTGCTACGGGGAAAGGGATTAACGAATTATTTGCGGTAATAGAGAACGAATTTCGCGAAAAGAAGGTTTATCTGGAACAGGTAATAATGTATAATGACCAAGATACGCTCAAGAGGATTAAAAAATACGGTCAGATTATCGAAGAGGAATACACGGAGGAAGGCGTGGCTATAAAGGCGTATGTGCCACCGAATATGATCAAATGAGGGAACAAGTACATAAGGTCGACAAAGGAAATAGGATAATGCTTTTACTCTGCTGCATTTCAATTGCGGTGATTTGCTTTTCGTTTCTTTGGAGTGGAATAAATGGTTCGGGTGCGAGCGGGAGCATTGCTTGGGGAGAATATTCCAAGAGAGGTGTTTCAGCAGATAGAACAGGTAAAGAGAACAGCGCCTTTTCTCAAGTGGTTCATGAGGGCAGAGTTAAACTAGATGCCTTGGTAGCAGAACGAGAAAAAATCGCTATGAATGAGGCGGAATCCGATAAATTGGATCTGGGAAAGTATCTTATAGTTGTTAATGAAGATTACCCAATTGTACAGGAATTCATAGCTGAGACCTATACGATAGTAGATGTTTTGAATGATCGTGGCCAGCAGAAAAAGCTCGAAGAGAGAACCTTGCATTATTATATGGAACTCAAAAAGTATCTTGAGGAACAAGAGGGGATAATAGTGGATCTCGATTCGGGATATAGGACATACCAGGATCAACAGGACCTTATAGAGGAAATGACGGCGGCGTTTGGTGCGGCATATGCCAATCGTTATGCAGCGCCTCCGGGGATGAGCGAACACAATACCGGTCTTGCGGTTGATATCTGTATTGTTGTTGATGGGGTCTTAATAGATGAAAATGAAGCAATGACCGCTCAAACAGAGATATTTGGCAGAATTCATGAGGTTATGACGGATTTTGGTTTTGTGCTGGATTACCCATATGAATGTTGGCATACAAGATTTGTGGGATCGCCGGAGATTGCCAGAGCATTTAGCGAGAGCGGAATGAGCTTTGAGAACTTTGCCAAAAAATACATAGAAGAACATTCGAATGGGTCTATATAGACATTTGGCGCATCCAAAACACAACATATTGTGCAGAATTATTAGATATAATGAACACCCGTATGAGTGTACGGAACGTGTAAGCTAAAGCCCTTGAAAACAGGGCTTTTTTGATACTAAAAAGTCAGATAATTCAACTCAAAAAAATTGCAAAAAACTCTTGAAATTGGATTTTCATTATAATATACTATGAAGGCTTGCTTTAGGCGTTGAAGCGGAAAGTTGCTGAGCTATCAGGTAATTTCCGCCGAGAATTGTCTCCGCATGACGGAGGCGAAGGCCTTATGCCGATTTGATTTGCGTAAAAAATAAAGAAACGCACGGACGCGTGTACCGAGCAAGCAAACCGCTGAACAACAAGCTATAAACCTTGAAAAATAGCCAAGAATCAGCAATATAAAACACGCGCCGCAAAATCGGACAAGAAGAGCCTTGTACGAGAATAGCGAAAACAGTACAAAATTTTAGGAGGAAGAAAATGAGCGAACTTCAAAAAATCAGAATCAAGCTTAAGGCGTATGATCACGCGCTGTTGGACCAGTCCGCAAAGAAGATTGTTGAGACAGCAATCAAGACGGGCGCCGACGTATCGGGACCGATTCCGCTACCTACAGAGAAGGAAGTGGTAACAATCCTGAGAGCGGTTCACAAGTATAAGGATAGCCGTGAGCAGTTCGAACAGAGAACTCATAAGAGACTCATCGACATCACAAACGCTACGATTCAGACAACCGATGCACTGACCAAGATTGATCTTCCGGCAGGCGTCGATATCGAAATCAAGCTCTAACAACTGTAAGAACGCGTAAGCAACATAGAGTTGCGACAAGCGGTCCAATGCAAAGGAGGAAATGAATGAAGACCATATTGGGCAAGAAAATCGGAATGACCCAGATCTTCGCAGAAACAGGCGAGGTCATCCCGGTAACAGTAATCCAGGCTGGACCTGAGGTGGTTACTCAGGTTAAGACAGTCGAGACCGACGGATACAACGCCGTACAGGTCGGTTACGAAGACAAGAAAGTACAGAGAACCAACAAGCCGATGAAAGGTCACTTTGACAAGAGTGGTGTAGCTCCAAAGAAATATGTTGCGGAGTTCACCGTAGAAGAAGGCGAAACCTATGAAGTCGGACAGGAAATAACAGTTGCCGATTTTGAAGAAGGAAGCCTCATGGATGTAACAGGAACATCCAAGGGTAAGGGAACCCAGGGTAACATCAAGAGACACGGCCATCACAGAGGCCCCATGACTCACGGTTCCAAGCACAAGAGACTCCACGGCGCACTCGCCGGCGGTACCTATCCTTCGAGAGTATTCAAGGGCAACAAGTCCCCGGGTAGAATGGGACGCGAGACCGTTACAGTACAGAATGTCAAATTGGTGAAGGTAGATACCGACAGGAACCTGATGCTCATTAGAGGCGCAGTTCCCGGAGGTAACGGAAGTCTCGTAAGAGTCCGCTACGCCATCAAAGGCCAGAAATAGGACCGGGGAAGGAGGAATAGAAAATGGCAAAGATCACAATGATGAACATGGACGGTAAGGAAGCCGGAACCATTGAACTCAGTGATGAGATATTCGGTATCGAACCAAATCAGGATGCCGTACACGCCGTAGTAGTAAACTACTTGGCAAACCAGAGACAGGGAACCCAGTCCGCAAAGACAAGAGGAGAAGTAAGAGGGGGCGGCAGAAAGCCTTTCAGACAGAAGGGTACAGGACGCCATAGACAGGGTAGCTCCACAGACCCATCGCAGGTCGGAGGCGGCGTGGTGTTCGCACCAAAGCCGAGGGACTATAGATACACAGTTCCAAAGAAACTAAAGAGACTTGCACTTAAGTCTGCTCTCTCCGCAAAGGTTCTCGACAAAGAAATGATCGTACTCGACAAGCTCGAGGTTGAAGAACCAAAGACAAAGAAGATGGCAGAAATCCTCGGTAAGATCGGAGCAGAAAAGAAAGCTTTGATCGTAACCGCAGAGAAGAACGACAACGTAGTTCGTTCGGCAGCAAATATTCCGGGAGTAAGAACCGCTTTAGTAGGAACCATGAATGTTTACGAAATCGTAAACCATGGAAGCCTGATTCTCACCAAGGATGCTGTTGAGAAAATCCAGGAGGTGTACAAGTAATGAGAAGTCCATACGATGTGATACTTAAACCGGTCATCTCCGAGCGCAGCATGGGACTGGCACCGGAAAAGAAATACACTTTCAAAGTCGCGGTTGACGCAAACAAGACGGAAATTAAACAGGCCGTTGAAGAAATCTTTGAAGGCGTAGAAGTAAAGAAAGTAAATGTTGCCAACTTTGATGGCAAGCTGAAGAGAATGGGTCGCAACATAGGAAGAAGAGCTGCTTACAAAAAAGCAATCATCACTCTCTCCGCCGACAGCAAGCCCATCGAATTCTTCGAGAATCTGTAATAGGAGGTAGGAATAATGGGAGTTAAAAAATACAACCCGACCTCACCGGGACTAAGAGGAATGACGGTCTCCACATTTGAGGAGATTACGGCTGACAAGCCGGAGAAGTCCCTTACAGTAACCCTTAAGAAGCATGCAGGAAGAAATTCGAGGGGTAAGATCACTGTAAGACACAGAGGCGGCGGCACAAGACCTAAATACAGAATAGTAGATTTCAAGAGAAATAAGGACAATATTCCTGGTAATGTTTCTACCATAGAATATGATCCGAACAGATCAGCCAATATCGCGCTAGTTACATATGCCGATGGTGAGAAGACATATATCATCGCACCGAACGGACTCAAGGTCGGAGACACCGTATTCTCCGGTCCTGAGGCAGATATCAAAGTAGGAAACGCACTTCCGCTTGCAAACATCCCTGTAGGTACAATCATCCACAATATCGAGATGAAGCCGGGCAAGGGAGCACAGCTTGCAAGATCTGCATGAAACAGCGCACAGCTCATGGCAAAGGAAGAGAAGTATGCAAATGTAAGACTTCCTTCCGGAGAAGTAAGAAAGGTTCTTCTTAACTGCAGAGCCACAATCGGTGAAGTAGGTAACGAAGAGC
>JAGAFN010000077.1 GCA_017612585.1 Bacillota bacterium
TATGCGTTCCGAAATCGGATACCTCATGAAGAGCATATCAGACAAGAAGCATGAGGAGCTCACGCCTGCCGCGATTTTTGATGTATTTAACAAAGAATACATAAACGATTTTGACATCATAGATATTACGGATGCAAAGTTTAGCCACTTGACTTCCACCAAGGAAGAAGACAATCCTTACAGCGTAGTAATAAGGGTTATGATAGACGGCAAAGAATATAATCTTGAAGGCATTGGAAACGGCCGTCTCGATGCCGTAAGCAACGCGCTCAGAAAGACTGAATACCATTTCGACTATCAGTTTGTGACATATTCAGAAAACGCTATAAGCCAGGACTCCAATTCCAAGGCTGCTGCCTATGTGTGCATTGCAGACAAGAACGGGAACAAATACTGGGGCGTAGGAACCCATGCCGACATTATCCTCGCATCAGTAAATGCTCTTGTAAGTGCGATTAACAGAATGAATAAGAAAATTCACTTTGTGAAATAGCTCCTTGCGAGTATAATTAAATCGGTAATATTGATTCTTTTAGATGATTGGAGAACTTGCTATGGGAATGACTATGACACAAAAGATTCTAGCCTCACATGCGGGACTTGATTCGGTAGAGGTCGGCGAACTTATAAATGTCAAATTGGATATGGTCCTTGCAAACGATATAACCGGACCTGTTTCCATTAATGAATTTGAAAAAAGCAATTTTGCGGAAGTATTCGATAGAGACAGAATAACCCTTGTCATGGATCATTTTGTTCCGAATAAAGATATAAAGAGTGCTGAGCAATGTAAGCAGTGTAGAAGCTTTGCAAAGCGTTTTGACATAAGCAACTTCTACGATGTCGGAGAAATGGGTATCGAGCATGCCCTTCTCCCCGAAAAAGGTCTTGTGGCCCCGGGAGAAGCCATAATCGGCGCGGACTCACATACCTGTACCTACGGAGCTCTTGGTGCCTTCTCAACAGGTGTCGGCTCGACGGACGTTGCTGCCGCCATGGCCACGGGCGAAGCTAGGTTCAAGGTTCCCTCAGCCATCAAATTTCACCTAAGAGGAGAGCTTAAGCCTTATGTCAGCGGTAAGGATGTGATCCTTCACATAATCGGAATGATCGGTGTTGACGGAGCATTATACAAATCAATGGAATTCACCGGACCCGGAGTTTCGTCTTTATCCATGGATGACAGACTGACTATTGCAAATATGGCGATAGAGGCAGGTGCCAAAAACGGCATATTCCCTGTTGACGATGTTACAAAAAAATACCTGAAGGGCCGCGTGAATCGCGTCTATTCGATATATGAAGCAGATCCGGATGCGAACTATGACGCAATCTACGACATAGATCTTTCTGAGATAGTTCCAACCGTGTCCTTCCCTCATCTTCCTGACAACACCAGAACATTTACGGATATCCCAAAGATAGAAATTGACCAAGTAGTAATCGGCTCTTGCACCAACGGCAGATTCTCCGATATGAAGGCTGCTTGGGAAATCATCAAGGGAAGACATATTGCAAAAGGCATAAGGGCAATTCTTATACCCGCCACAATGCAAGTGTATAAAGAATGTCTCCAGAAAGGTTATATCGAAGATTTCATAGATGCCGGATTTGTTGTTTCCACTCCTACATGCGGACCGTGTCTTGGCGGCTATATGGGAATACTCGCATCAGGCGAAAAATGCGTATCGACAACAAACAGAAACTTTGTCGGGCGAATGGGTGCAACCGACTCCGAGATTTATTTGGCAAGTCCGGCGGTTGCCGCCGCATCGGCACTTATGGGAGTTATAGCAGATCCTAGAATTGTGGACAGTAAATCAGAGCGCAAGGCTGAAAAGAAGACAGAGAAGAAACTTGAAAAAGCGGAACGTCTCGCCGAGAAAGCCGAAAAGGCGGCTGCAAAGGCAGAAACCGCAGCAGTAAAGGCTAGCGAAAAGAAGACTGCTGCAAAGACAACTGCCACAAAGAAAACCTCGAGCAAGAAATCCGATGCAAAGAAAACCAAGATCAAGAAAACGAGCAAGGAGAACAAATAATGAACGCAAAAGGAAAAGCATATAAATTCGGCGACAATATTGATACCGACGTAATTATCCCCGCTCGTTATCTAAACTCTCAAGATCCAAAGGAACTAGCCATGCACTGCATGGAAGATATAGATAAGGATTTCTCAAAAAAGATTAACTCAGGAGACTTGGTTGTTGCGGGTGAAAACTTTGGCTGCGGAAGTTCTCGTGAGCACGCACCTATCGCTTTAAAGGCCGCAGGCATAAGCTGCGTGATTGCTAAATCTTTTGCGCGCATCTTCTATCGAAACTCAATCAATATCGGTTTCCCAATCCTCGAATGTCCTGAGGCTTGCGATGCGATTTCAAACGGAGATATCGTAGAGATAGATTATGAATCAGGAATCATAAAGGATATAACAACGGGTGCTTCTTTTAAGGCTACACCCTTCCCTGATTTTATAAGAAATATAATTGAGAAAGGCGGGCTCCTTAAGAGCATAGGTAAATAATATGAAGTATAGTATTGCTACTATTCCGGGAGACGGAATAGGACCGGAGGTAGTAAAAGAAGGAATAAAGGTGCTTAAGTCCGTGGCCGATAAATTCGGTCACGAATTTGTATTTACGGAAGTCCCTGCAGGAGGAGCGGCAATCGACTTAACCGGCGAATGCCTCCCCTCATCCACAGTTGACCTGTGTAAGAACAGCGATGCTGTTCTGCTCGGCGCGGTTGGTGGACCCAAATGGGATAGCGAGCCCCCAGAGAACAGACCGGAAACCGCCCTCCTTAATCTCAGGAAGGCACTCGGCCTATATGCCAATCTAAGACCTGCGATGGTTTTCCCTCAGCTTGCTGAGAGTTCTCCTCTTAAGGCTGAGATAATTTCGGATGGTCTCGATATATTAATAGTCCGCGAATTAACGGGCGGAATATATTTTGGAGAACACAAAACCGTTGACGATAATGGCATCCGCTCAGCATACGATATTGAACGATACTCCGAAAATGAGATAAGAAGAATAGCGGTTACTGCTTTTGAGTTGGCAATGAAAAGGAATCGTTCGGTTACGAGCGTAGATAAATCAAATGTCCTTGCGAGCTCAAGGCTATGGCGCGAAATAGTTACAGATGTTGCTAAAAACTACCCTGACGTGTCTCTTAATCATATGTATGTTGACAATGCAGCCATGCA
The DNA here is from genome assembly GCA_017612585.1 of Bacillota bacterium. Classification (GTDB taxonomy): domain Bacteria; phylum Bacillota; class Clostridia; order Peptostreptococcales; family Anaerovoracaceae; genus Eubacterium_B. The sequence continues at coordinate 3,206 of JAGAFN010000077.1, forward strand.
GCTTGTGAGAAATCCTTCACAGTTTGATGTGATTCTTACAAGCAATATGTTCGGCGACATACTTTCCGATGAAGCAAGTCAGATTACAGGGTCAATCGGAATGCTTCCCTCGGCAAGTTTGAGCGACGGAAACTTTGGAATGTATGAGCCCGTACACGGCTCTGCACCTGATATCGCAGGAACAGGAAAGGCAAATCCTATAGCGACTATTCTTTCATGTGCAATGATGCTTAGGTATACATTTAATCTTCCGGTTGAGGCTTCTGCAATTGAAAACGCCGTCGCCCAATTCTTGGACTCCGGCGCACGAACTTCGGATATCGCATCTATCGATCAGAAACCCGTAACCACAGAAACCTGCGGAACAGAAATAGCAAATCTTATCTAAACAATCTATTTATCTTGAATGTTTTTAAGGAACGTGCGGCGATGTATTGGTGTAAGCCCACGTTCTTTTATTCCCGCATAATGCGCAGCTGTTCCATAGCCTTTATTACTCGCAAAATCGTAACCCGGATATATGTCGTCATATTCGCGCATCATGCGATCTCGCTTTACCTTTGCAAGTATTGACGCAGCCGCAATCGAAAGACTATTCGCATCTCCCTTTATCATAGAAATCTGCTTGTTGTTTATTCCCGGTATCGTAACAGCGTCAACGAGAACGACATCGAACTTCTCTTTTCCTGCATTCTTCTTTAGCATTTCCTCTGCGGAAGTTACCGCCTGCTTCATTGCAAGTTTTGTTGCTTCCAGAATGTTTACTTCGTCTATGACATTGTTGTCGCAGAGACCAAAGCCATAGCACACCGAATTATCAAGTATCTCCGAGTATAGTTCCTCGCGTTTCTTTTCGTTTAGTTTCTTGGAGTCATCTATTCCTATTCCTTCGTAATCGTCCCTAAGAACGACACATGCTGTTACGACAGGACCTGCAAGCGGACCTCTCCCCACCTCGTCAACTCCTGCGATTATGCTATGCCCTGCCTCTCTATATTCATTCTCGAATTTACGTAGTTCAACTGCCCTGTCCCTAAGTTTTTGGAGGCGTTCTTCCTTTGTCATTTTTCTTCCTCCAAATTGTTGTCATCGCAGTCACTCGAATCTTTGCCCTTGGAATTGTTATCCGTACTAGCATCTACTTTTTCCAGTGTGATTCGCCCAATTTTTCCGCTTCTGAATTCGTCGAGAACGGTCCTTGCACAGCGCTCATAATCTATACGTCCGCCTCCCAAGATGAAACCTCTCTTCTTTGCTATGAGTTCCATTCCTTCGAGTGCTTCATCAGGGAGTTCATCTATTTTATACCGCTCTTTTAGTTCCTTCGGGTACTCCGCCATAAGCCTTCCTATCAAAGAGAGTGCAAGAGAATCCGTGTCGAGAATCTCGTCTTTTATTGAACCGCAGTAAGCGAGAGCGAGTCCAACATTCTGATCCTCGAACTTTGGCCAGAGGATTCCCGGGGTGTCGAGGAGCTGCATTCCGTTAGTCATCGTCAGCCACTGCTTTCCCTTTGTTACACCGGGACGGTCTCCCGTCTGGGTTGCTTTTCTTCCCGTTAATCTATTTATGAACGATGACTTTCCGACGTTCGGGACACCTACTATCATTAGTCGAAGAGTCTTTTTTCTTTCGCGATTTTCGTTAATTCTATTTTGATAATCCGTAAGAGCCGACAGAAGTTCCTTGATTCCGGTTCCATGAAGACTGTCGACGCGCATTACATTAACTATGCCTTCGGCATTATTCTCTCTGGCTGACTTCTTTAGATTCTCAGTCCAGGCTTTGTTCTCATTGCCATCCGCAAGATCGCTTTTGTTCAATAAAATAATCCTGGGCTTATTCTGAACAAGCTCATCAATTATTGGATTCCTGCTCGATACCGGGATTCTGGCATCGACGACCTCGATTACCATGTCCACGAGCTTAAGATTCTCCGTTATGAGTTCCCTAGTCTTCTTCATATGACCAGGATACCAATTGATATTTTCTAGTGCCATATTATTCTCAACCGATATTTTATGAAAGTTATTTACATTATTATTGTAGCACACGAAATGATGATTTCGCAAAGCAATATAACCAGGCTACTTCTCATCATAAAATACAAAAATTAAAAAAGAGAACCCTCTCGGGTTCTCTCAAAAGATTATTCTTCAGTCTTTTCTTCTACCACTTCTTCAACTGCATCAACTGCTTCTTCTACAGTTTCTGTAGCTTCTTCAACAGTTTCCGTCAATTCTTCTGTAACATCTTCAGCAGTTTCCTCGGCAGCAGCTTCTACAGCTTCTGCAACCGTAGCTTCCTGCTCGGCTTCGTAGCTCTCTTCCTGAGCGGCCTTTAAGGAAGCACCGTCCTTAATCTTAATCTTGGCAGCCTTACCTGTTCTCTCTCTCATGTAATTGAGCTTAGCACGTCTTACGTCGCCGTGTCTTGTAACTTCTATCTTCTCAATCCATGGTGAGTGGAGTGGGAATGTCTTTTCCACGCCTACGCCGGAAGACATTTTCCTTACTGTGAATGTCTCGGCTATGCCACCGTTCTGTCTCTTAAGGACAAAGCCCTCAAAGACCTGGACTCTTTCTCTGTTTCCTTCTTTAATTCTAATGTGGACCTTTACCTGGTCGCCAACATTGAACGCAGGGATGTTGCTTTTCATATAATCTTTTGCAACAGCATCAAGAATGTTCATCTTATATTCCTCCTTCCCTCCAAGGTGTTCTTGCTATCCACCGCAGAGGACCACCCGTAGTAACCTCGATATTCTATCACGTTCAAAACCTCTTTGCAAGTCTATTTTTTAGCCATTTTTCAAGGTTCTGCGCAA
>JAGAFN010000078.1 GCA_017612585.1 Bacillota bacterium
ACCCGGGAAAATGCTCTGGCTGTAATTCTTCATATCTATATCCGGGTCTCCCGCCGCCGGCCAACTCATTGTGAGCGGCACTCCGTTCTGTTCTGCAGCTATGTCAAATGTCCACATAGCGCTGTTCTTGCTGTCGCTGTTGTTCTCCCAGTGGAACTCTACTGCTATCGCCGGATCCCCATTGGCATCTTTGATTATAATGGCATCATAGATTTCAAGAAGGCTTCCGTCGTCGGTCACTATTGTGTCAAACACATACTCATCGTCATACATATCAGAATAGTTTCCGTTCATATAGTCTTCCAGGTCGAAATCGCTATAGTTGTTTACGCTTGTATTTCTGATCTGGTATATAAATACGCCAAGACCTATTGCAAATGCAATGATTGCGGCGATGATACCGATTATGATTGCAGGAATATGCGACGTCTTTTGATTGGCTTGATCGCGGGTAATATCTCCGTTATACACACCTGATATTCTGTTGGTGTTGTTGAAGAAAATATACTGCGATACTAGGGCGCCGACCCCGCCAAGAAGAAGCGAAAGAAGAAGATGGTGAACTCCCGTCTCATTGATCATTATTCCGTTAGAGTCTCCAACAACCTTAAGTCTCTCGCCCTGTTGATATACCCAAACGTAATAGTATATTCCGCATGTAACTATGCCCAGGAGGAAGACCAAAAGATAATTCATGCTCAGCTTATATACACCCTGGCTCAGCCTATTTGTGTCTTCCGTCCATTTATACATATAGTAGAGATTGTAGATGCCGCATGTTATAAGTCCAAGCAACAAGTATTTCCAGAAGCTATATTTCTGAATAGGATACGCTGCCCCTGTCGGCGCTGTAAACCTCTGGTCGCCACCGCCATAATTATTGCCATCGTATGTATAAGCCGCACCCTGCGGAGCATTTCCTTGGTAAGCGCCGCCATTATATGTATTTCCCTGGTAGGCGTTCCCCTGGTAAGTATTTTCCTGATAGTTTTGATTCTGGTAAGCGGCAGTGTTCGGCATTTCAAAACTTGCGGGCGCAGTCCTGCTCTCTTCCGTCTCAAATGTCGGAACGTGCTCTTGAGCCGCCATGTCGGCGAATGACATCGTTTCTGTTTCTGCAACGTCGCTAACTGCTTCGTTAACACCATTTACAATTTCGTCTGCTTTCGTTAGAATCGTTTGATAAGTTCCGCAATTTGGACATACCATTGCGTCATCAAACATTTCTTTTCCACATTCTTGACAATATTTCATTTCTCTTCTCCTTAAAGCCTCAGGTTAGCAAATACTGCAATAACCTCCTAGCATATTACCATAATTCGCAGTTTTCTTCAATTAGTCTGGTCTTAAACCTTATCACGATTAAACAGTCTTTCTCAGGCCATCTATCAATTGGACCTTCTGCTTTCACCCGTCGCATAATCAATTGTGATTCCCGGCTGTACGTTATATATGAGTACATCAAAGCAGACTGCAATTCCTTTGTCGTCGAGCGAATATGCCTCCATCCTCACATATCTCGCAAGCCGTTCATTCCCTTGGAATAGCGGCGTTATTCGATAAAATACCCTTCCGTCCTCACGCCTTATGTATCCTGCAACCTGATTCTCAAATGGAAGCATTCCCTCGATGTTGAAATACCTAGTGCCCGTCATTAGGTTACGCGGATTGTCCTGCTCACCCGTGAGCTGAAATCCAATTAAATGGCATCTGTTATATAGAAAACCGTCCTCGATTATATCATCGTATTTTGCAGGGTTCCATCCGCTAGGCTTGGTTTCGAGAATTCCTTCGCGCTCATTCGTTGGCATAAGGCTACTGTCAAGGATACCCCATGCTACACCTACTCTTCCGAGTTCGTCGAGTTCGCTATAGTGGACACCAATCTCCAAGAAATCATTCTTGTCATAGGATCCCGCAAATTCGTCAGGTTTATTGTCGTCTACAATCACATATGGACTTCCACTGAATCCGGGTATATCCATCCCTATGAGTTCATCTATAGTTATTACATGAGAATTGTCTCTCCACGGAAGCTTGAAGGGAAGTTTATCGGCGATAGCATCGATAAAGAGACTTGTAAAAATAATTACAATAATAAAACCCGCGAGCGATAATATCTTAGCCCATGAGCTCTTGGTCTTGCTGCGTGACGCATTGTTCTTGGCATAACTCTTGTTGTAACTCTTCTTACTTTTATACTTATTGCTGTTGTATTTGTTGTTATTGTTATACATTCATCTTCTCCAAAATTAACTTTGTTATCAAAGTTAGTTTTGCTGCTTTTTCACATGTATGGCGTAAGATATCTCACAAGTGTGCTTACGGGTAATCCCATTACATTATCGTAGTCGCCTTCTATATGGTCAATAAATCTCCCAAAATATCCTTGTATCGCATATGCGCCGGCTTTGTCGTAGGGCTCGTCTGTGCCGAGATAGTCCTTAATATCACTTGCCGCATAAGGCTTAAAGAACACATCGGTTTTCTCCGCAAATATGATTTCCGCATTGTATGTCAGTATTGCAACACCGCTATAAACCTGGTGTTTCCGCCCCGATAGATGCATTAGTATTTTCTCTGCATCTGCGACATTGGTAGGCTTTCCGATTATCTCGTCTAGTGAGACGATCGTGTCGGCTGCCACAATTATGTCAGTTTGAGCACTCAAAGGATTACTGCACGCATAAACGCTCTCTCTAACCGCATAAGCCTTTTGTTTGGCTAAACTCATAACTACCTCATGTGGCTTAAGTTCAGGATCCACACGCTCTTCTATATCTGCAGGCATTACTACAACATCAAATCCTGCTTTCGTGAGCAGTTCTATTCTTCTTGGCGATTTACTTGCTAGTATTATTTTCTTTTCCACACCATATCCCCAAAAAACGAGGGCATATGCCCTCGCCTCAAAACTTTACTTGGTCGATTACTACTCCTCGTTAATTCTCTCTGCGGTTTCTGCCTGCTCGATTTCTGACTGCTCGATTTCTGACTGCTCGATTTCTGACTGCTCGATTTCCGTCTCCGTGTAACCGAAAATACTCGCCTCTGCCGCATCAACATCGTCGATACTCACCTGAAGATCAGGCGGCATCTCATAATCACTCTCGTCCATCGCAAGAACTTCTTCTATGTCTTCAATCTCGGGAAGCTCCTTGAGATTTGTAAAACCAAAGTTCTTTAGGAAGGTATCGGTCGTTCCGTAGAGAATCGGACGACCGATTCCGGACGAACGACCGAGCTCCTGAATGAGTTCCTTCTTCATGAGACCTTCTATGATTCTGTCGCATTTGATTCCGCGGATTCCGTCGATTTCTGATTTTGTCACGGGTTGCTTGTATGCGATAATTGCAAGCACCTCAAGTGCAGCCTGCGAAAGTTTTCTCATTCGTACCGGTGTGCAGAGTTTTTCTATATAATCCGCATTTTCCGGTCTCGTCGCAAACTGGAACCCTTTTCCGACCTGTCGAATCATAAGACCGCGACCTTCCTGGTCGTATTCATTCTGAAGCTCGTAGAAGCCTTCTTTTGCCTCTTCGCGCGTTATGTCACATGCTTCCGCTGCCGCTCTCGGGTCGAGCGGCTCACCCCATATATACATCAAAGCTTCCAAAGCCGATTTAACTCTCTTGCTGACCGCCATCTATATTCTCCTCCGTGCCATTCTCGGCACTCTCTTCATTACTTATAAGTTCTTCGCTTGTCTCCGCAGACTCATAGGTTGCAGACTCTGCTTCAATTCCGCTTTCCTCTTCTTCAGCTGCTGCTTTTGCCGCTTCCTCTGCCTCACGCTTTTCTTTTTCGTATGCATCTATTATCGCGGTTACGCTTGCTGCCGCCTTGTCTATTTCCTTTGCCTGCTGAACGATTGTCATATCGGCATCCTTACGCTTGCGAGTGCGTTCAACGATTTTTATGCGCGCTTCTGTTTCGTCGGTTATTCTCTTATATCTGCTAGGCGCCGAATCATTTGGCTCACCGGCGTTTATAAGACCGTCATCCGGATCGTCCGCTATCGGAGCTGCACGGAACGGCTTAACCAAGATATCCGCGTAGTTTCTCTTTTGCTCAGCATCGAGGAGTCTGTCCTTCATCATCTGGAGGACGGAAACGAATGTAACTATCACATCGTATTTGTCCTTCTTGTTCGGTATTAGCTCCCTGATTGAGAGTTTCTTTAAACCTTGCGATATGATGTTTCTCAGTTTGTTTCTGATGAATCCGATTCTGCTTTCGATTGTCGCCTTCTCGCGCTCTACTCTCTGGTAATGTGCTCTTACGTCTGCGAGTCGCTTCTCTCTCTGAAGGAATTCCTCAAATGCGGTTACGAATTTATCCAGCGACAGTGAGAGATACTCATCCGGGTTATCCGTGTACTGAGAAATGTCCTCCTGCGGCTTGTCATAGACGAGCGCAGCCTCGGATGCAGCCTCCCTCAATATCTCCGCAAGATCCTTATACTTCTTGTACTCCAGAATCTTGGCAACGAGATCTGTACGCGGATCGATCAGCTCGGTTTCTTCTCCCTCTTCACCACCTTCCGAATAGCGCGGAAGAATCATGCGAGACTTGATATCAATAAGCGTTGCCGCTAGTACCATAAACTCCGCAGCCACGGTAAAGTCCATGGCCTGCATCTTTTCGATGTAGTCCATATACTGCTCCGTGATTACGGAAATCTGTATATCATATATGCTCATTTTTGCATTTTCGATGAGGTAGACCAAAAGGTCAAACGGCCCCTCGAAAGTCGGCAAACTCACTTTATAACTCATCTATTCACCATTTATCATCAAAGCGCGGAGACCCGGCTTCTTCTTTAACTTCAACCCTATTATCTCGCTCGGTAATCACCGCCGTCTTCAGTGTTTCCATATATGGCGGGCGCAGAATCCCCTTCTCTGTCACTATTGCGGTTATATACTCTGCCTTTGTCACATCAAAGGCAGGATTATAGCATTTAAGGCCCCGTGGCACGACATCTTCATCTAACCACATATTCGTTATTTCTTTTCCTGATCTTATTTCTATTTCTATCTCATCGCCAGACTGAGTTTTCAAATCTATAGTCGCTGTCGGTGCAAAAACATAGAATGGCACACCGTATGCTTTTGCAAGAATCGCAAGCGCGGATGTTCCGACTTTTCCTATCACGTCTCCGTTAGCGGTGATGCGGGTGCATCCTACGAGCACCGCATTTATCATGCCGTTACTCATGGCTATACCGGAAGCGCTGTCGCAGATTAGCGTCGTATCAATTCCGGCTTTTGCGAGTTCCCATGTCGTGAGACGCGCACCCTGAAGATTCGGACGGGTTTCTGTTGCATATACTCGGAACATATAGCCTCGTTCGTGTCCCATATACACAGGAGCGAGCGCCGTTCCATATCCCGATGTGGCAAGAGCACCTGCGTTACAATGCGTAAGGATTCCCATGCCCGGTTTAAGAAGTTTAAGACCATTAAGCCCAAGCTCTTCACATGCCGCTTCATCTTCCATTCTTATGGCATCCGCTTCACGGAGAAGCACCTCAGCAGCCTCGCGGACATCCTTTGGATGAGCATTCTTAAATGCATCTAAAACTCTATCGAGCGCCCATATAAGATTGGCAACCGTGGGACGCGCTGTCGCAATATAGTCCCTACATTCCTTTAGAATGTCTCCAAAGATTTGCTTATCCCTGAAATCGTTTCCGGATGCTTTTACACTTTTAAGCTCATGGCGCATTGAAACATAGAGTCCGTATGCTGCAGTTATTCCGATAACGGGAGCACCGCGAACACGGAGGCTATTTATCGCCTCCCATACGTCTTCCTTGCATTTTAATTCTATTCTCTCTTTCCTTCCCGGGAGTTTACTTTGGTCAAGTATGGTTAGCCTGCCTTCCATAAAACTCACGGGAGCGATGTCCGAAATTGCCATGTTATTAATCTTCTCAACGAGCCCTTACTCTTCTTGCGCGCTTGTGGTTATATGTGATTGCCAATGCGCCGATTGCCGCAAAGATGAAGCTCCCTACCCATATTACCATATCGCTTTTGTCTCCTGTGGCAATTTCAGGCTCCTTCTTTGGCTCAGGCTTCACTTCTTCCCACTTTGCAATATATGTGATGTTTCCTTCAGCATCCACGCTACGATCCCAACCTTTGAAGATATACCCATTCTTAGTTGGGGCTACAGGTGCCGGAGGCTCCGCATTTCCTTTCGCAAAGTCTGTCTTTACTTTATACACAGAACCGTCCGAATCGATATATGTTACCCAAATCGTCTTCGGTTCGGGCTGCGGGTCGGAATCAGGTTGCGGCTCTGGCTGTGGTTTGGATGTCGGCGTTGGTTCAGGTTTGATTTCTTCCCAAATTGCCGTATACGTGATATTTCCTGCTTCGTCAACAGTGCGCGTCCATCCCTTGAATGTATACCCATCCTTGGTTGGATTCTTGGGTGCATTTGGTTCTTGCTGCGTCTCGCCTTCTGACGCCTTTACTACTGTTGTCTTTTCCAGATAAATAGTAGTGCCATCCGTATCGACATAGGTTACCCAAATTGTCTCAGGCTTTGGTTCGGGTTTCGATTCGGAGTTCTTTGTATAAATTACGAATTCGACTATCTCTTCACCATCTTTATATGCATTCGGATCAATTGTCAGGCTTCCTATGGATTCTTTGTCTACTGTACATCCTGTAATCGTAGGTGACTTCACTTCCTCCAAAATATCTTTGTCCGGAATCCAATTTCCGTAGGTAACTTCACCCGTGACCGGATCTGTAGTCTTGACTCTGCTGAATCTCATAACCTGATTGACATCCGCAAATGCTTCTTCACCATTCTCATCTATATAGCGATACTTAATTACGCGTGTTATAGTCTTTTCTTCCGTTTCCTGAATATCATGATTCTTAAGATAAATTACCCTCTCGCTGATATCGTCACCCGGATGCGCTTCCTCTGTAGGAGTTTCAGCTTTATCTGGGGTATAACCTTGAACTTCCGGAGACTCAACTTCACTGAAGTTCTCTTCGTTCCAGCTGTTCCATGTAATCTTTCCTGTCTCATGATCAACAGTGCCAGTGCGTGTGAATGTCTTCTCCTCAACACTGATTAAAGGATCGCCGTTTTCATCGAGAACTGGGGTTCCATCGTCGTAGAAATACGTGATAGTTCTCTTGGCTGTACTGCTCTGCTCGTCATCCACGACATGCGGAGTATACGTGGCTTTTGCAGTAAGTCCGTTTCCGTCGGTTACCTGCACTGTTACGCCCTTGGCGTCTCCGACAAAGTCAGGTTCAGGTTTAAATGTAACTTCTCCAGTGTCCGGATCTATGGTATATGTGCCCTCGCCGTCTACCGTAATGCTATCAACCGGATTTCCGTCTTCATCAAGCAAAGTGTATGCGCCGGTTTCGGGAATGTCACCGCTCCCCTTGGTGAACTCAGGCTTACCCGTCTGAGTCTCACCCTTTCCGCCGTATGTTTCATCGTCTTCACCTGTCGGAGGAAGCGGATTCTTTGTGTAAGTTACCACCTCATCGTCAGGCCAGTTATCCGGTGTGTAACTTCCGCCATCGACTTTTTCTTTGTCCGGTGTATAGTCTGTGATATCAGGCGAATCAACCTCATCCAGAGATTGCTCCGTCCAATCGGGGTATGTCACCACTCCGGTATCCGAATCCACCGTGCCCTTGCGGGTGTATGTCTTGCTGCGCTCCTTGACCAGCGGATTACCGCTGTTGTCCAGCACGGGAGATCCGTCCTCATATACATATTCTACCTTTTGAGTTTTGGTTACCGTCTCTTCATTGTCAACAATATTCGGTGTGTATTTGGCGGTTGCCGTCATACCCTTGCTGTCGGTTACCTGTACGGTTACGCCTGTGCCTCTTGGTCCATCAAAATTAGGATCAGGAACAAAGGTTACCTCTCCGGTATCCGAATTGATTGTATATGTACCTTCGCCATCAATAGTGATGCTTGTCTGCGGATCCCCATTTTCATCAATCAGTGTGTATGCACCGGTTGTCGGGATATCTTCGGTGCCCTTTTCAAACGTAGGCGTGCCCTTTTGGGCGTCGCCCTTTGCACCGTAGGTCTCCTTGTCGATCCCTGTAGGAGGCTTCTTCCATGTTACATAGATTTCGTGGTCTTTGATATTTGCATTGTCAAATTTGTATGTGCAAACTCCGCTGGGCGAATATGTAATCGTGCCGTTTCCATCCGAAGAGGCAAGCGTAATCGTCTGCTCTGTCGCAGGAAGTTCGTTCGGGCCTTCGTATACATATCCGTCTACAACAATCCTGTCCAAGATATATCCGGACTCCGGTGTCATGGTGTAAGTAACTCCTGACTTTGCGTCTGGTACAACATAACGTCTTAAAGTATCACCTGCGGTAGGATCAGACGGTTCTGGGAAACCAAAAGGAATCTCTCCCGTAAATGATCCTCCCGGAAGATCCGTGCCAGAGCCCGACTTACCTGTCTCAATCTTGCCACCCTCACCGGATCCGGACCAGATGCGGTGGATGAGGTCGCCAAGGGCGATATATTCATTGTTAGCAAAAGACGAATCTGCATTCTGCCCGCATGGAGCGATGCTAGTGGCAGTAAATCCACTTTGGCCAACGGTTGCAAATCCGGATACATAACCGTCTCCGTCGCCTCCGGCTGAGCCTCCTCCGTTGCTATTGTACATTTCCTCCGTGCCGCCACGCTGGACAAAAAGAACCTTTTGTGTGCCACCTTCTGTTATGGTTTCAGTGGTTCTATAAGAATCAGTATTGGCTGGATAGAATATATTTGATGAGTCTTCAAGCTTTAGCGTTTCTATTGACGCGTTGTATCCTACACCGTTTTGGTGCACGTTTTTCAGTGCTCTATACGACCCCGCGGAGCTTCTGTTTTGGTTATATCCATAGAAAGGAACAACAAACTCACCTGCTCCATCAACCGTAATGATTATTTTTTGCTCAACCGATATGCCAAAAAACGTATTGTCTATTCCCGTCCCACCAGACGTCGCTGTAGAAAGGCTCACACCTTTGTCATTATGATGATTGTTATGAATTGTTGTGGCTCCCGGAAGCGGAACATTATCCGTAGATGCTGTACCTGTTGCATATTTTGCCGTCATTACACTGGTAACTTCAAATTGAATCACAACATCTTTCACTGTTCCATCAGGTAGGATAGCTGCATCCTTGTACGTTGAAACATATATGGCCTTCTTTGTATCGGTGCCAAAACCATTGGTTAGGCTATTGTGTTCAAGCGCAGATCCAAGAATCTGTACCTTCTTGCCATACAACTTGAGCAGTGTGTCCTTGCCTGATGTTATTTCCACCGAATATGGATCACTCTCAAACGGCTTTGCCACAAAATAAATCTCCGTAAGAGGCATATCTGCAGCAAATGTATTGGTTCCTGCTCCAGCATACGCTGTGCCTCCGTTTCCGTTGGAAGCGGTAGCAGCAACCGTCTGTACTGCACATATAACTGCCGAGCTGAGCACCAATGCCAGGACCATAAACATACTAACGATTTTCCTTAGACCGCTTGATTTTCTCATTGCTAGTCCGCTCCTTTTCCCTACAACCTAGTCCTAAAACTATTCCTATTCCTAGAATACAGTCATTTTACCGACACATTATATCGTTTGTTTACACAAAAAATAGGCAAAACAATACCTATATATTGTATACCTATTTATATATACGTGCAAGATATATGTTTGCCCGTTTTGACAGAAGTGTTGACAAATTAGATGAACACTTTGCACCTACTCGCCACTATCACGTATCTTAGTCGCTTATGTCGGAATCCAATTGTATGTGAACCTGGTACTCCGGATATTTTTCTTTGATTTCCTCAAGTATGTGGTTATATACGGCATCGCGGTTGGCTTTGAAGTCAATAATCATATCGAATGTCATATTCTTCTTCTCCATGTCGAGATAGAAGCCGTGGACTTGAATGAGGCCTTCGTGGTCCATGACTATATTCATGACCTCGTTCTTTATCTTGAGCGCCTCGTCATCCTTGGTGTTCATCGAATAGACACTGACAGCCGTAAGTATAACTCCGTGTTTATCAAAGATCTTTTTCTGGATTCTCCTAGTCAGAGTGTCAATCCTGTCGGCAGTATAGTAGTCAGGGATTTCAATATGAACCGATCCCATGAGAGTATCCGGTCCATAACTATGGAGTATCAAATCATAGGCACCCGAAACATCATCGAATTCGCAGATGCTTTTTTTGATATCCTTCGCCAAGTCGGAATCTACGCGTTCCCCTATTATCTGCGATATCGTTTCTCTGAGAATATCGATACCCGCTTTTATAATTACAAGTGAAATAAGAGCACCGAGATATGCCTCGAGGCTTAAGCCCTTCCAAATAAATATGAGTGCGGCAACGAGAGTAGATGCCGAGATTATTGCGTCCATCATCGCATCCGTTCCGGAAGCAACGAGCGAATCAGAATTCACCTTATTCCCAACAGATTTTACATATCTCCCGAGAAGAATCTTAACGATTACCGATGCCGCGACGATTATCAGAGATACCACCTTGTACTCCGGTGTCTCCGGATGAATAATCTGCTTAATCGACTCGACAAGCGACGTGATTCCTGCATATATAACAAGCACAGCTATAACCATGGCTGTTAGGTATTCGACTCGTCCATGGCCAAGTGGATGCTTTTTGTCGGGCTTCCTTCCTGCGAGCTTGGTTCCAACAATGGTAATTACAGAAGAGAGTGCATCGCTGAGGTTGTTGACTGCATCAAGAACGATTGCGATTGAATTCGAAAGAAGTCCCACCGCCGCCTTGAATGATGCCAGTAGGACGTTCGTAATAATCCCTATGATGCTTGTTCTTACTATTGTTTTGCTTCTGTTTTCCATAAGTGTTAGCTATCTCCATTTGGGTATCGTCTTATTCAGTAGTTTCCATTATTCTACTATGACTCGTTAACAAGTTTTCCTGTTATATGTTCCGGTGTTAAACAAAGGCATACGACGATATTGCCGTTCTTTTTAATGTCTTCCTCTATATACTCTGTGTCTGATGTGAATTTATAGCTGAGGCCGCGCACAGCATCGAGTGCGAGCTCTTTGTCCTCCACTATGCTCATGCGCCCGAAGACGATGACGCTTTTTATGTTTAGTGCCCAGTCGCCATCTTTGCGGTAGCCTCCGTCGTAAATGCAGAATGACACCTTATTATTACTCTTGATAGCATCTTCTCTGTGGCCGCCCGGCCCCGCATGAAAATAAATCTTGCCATCATCCGGATTGTACCAGTGATTAATCGGCATCCCATACGGATAATCGTCATCGCCTATCACCGATAAAACTCCGCGGACCTCGTTCTTAAGTATTTCTATGCACTCCTCTTCCGAAAGCGCCTGCTTGAATCTTCTTATGTCTCTAAACATATCTACCTATCTCCTTAGATACTCTGCAGAAACCGGAAACTCAAAATACGTATCAGGATACGGCTCATCCTTAAGCACAAAGCCCGAAGAATCCATTGTTAATTCTTTGTTTGAATCTGAAGTCATATTATCACCCGCGTTATCTTCTCACCGGTATTATCTCGAGCCAGTAGCCGTCCGGGTCCTGAATAAAATATATTCCCATATTCGGATTCTCGTAGCAGATACAACCCATCTCCTCGTGGAGCTTATGCGCCGCATCGAAATCATCCGTGTGGAATGCAAGATGGAATTCCTCTTCACCGATGTCGTATTTATCCGGATGATCCGCGAGCCACGTGAGTTCAAGTTCAAACTCGCTTTCGTCGTTTCCTATATAAACTATTATAAAAGAACCGTCCTCGGCTTCCTTTCTTCGCTTCTCTTCTAGCCCGAGCGCCTTCTTGTAAAACTCCAGCGACTTATTGAGATTCTGAACGTTATAGTTCTCGTGAATCATTTTGAATTTCATTGGTTTTCCTCCTTGACCAATACTATTTCTGGCTCGTTTTTGATTCTTTCCAAGGTTTTTCTGTGACGTATGTATTTTGTTTCTCGAGTTTTACTATTATCCATTACTTACTCCTTTCTTGGCTCTATACCCTGATGTATCCTCATTGACTAAATGCGCATAATAGTCCTGCTTCTCACTGAAAATTCCCACGATATTAACTATGTCCGACTCAATCCTAAAGAAAACTACATACCCTAAATCATAAATATATGCCCGCCTATATCCTTGGATGTTCAATACATCTAATTCATCCTTCGGAAACTGATGGGGATTCTCTTTGATCCTCAAATATGTCTTCTCTAGAGCATCAAAAAAGCTTGCAACGAGAGATATATTTTGCTTCTCCAAAAAAACTCTATTATTGCATCTATTTCACGTTCCGCATTTTCAGCAACAACAAGCTTATAGTCCATGCTTCTTCCTCAACTCATCCAGAGCATCAAAAGCATCGCGCTTCTTCCCGTTCTTTATATCCTCTTCCGACTTTGCAATCTCACTTAGGATATATTGTTTTTTAATCGCCTTTTCAAAATAATCCAGACTCATAATAACCATGTCGCCATAGCCGTTTTTCGTAATATATACCGGGCCATTTTCGGCATTCACCATAGTCGATAGTTCTGACGTGTTTTTTAAATCTTTTATCGGGATAATCCTCGGCATATTGTCGCCCTCCTCTAATGGCCTAATTATACCATAATATAGCCATTATGTAAATTGACTTTTATTTCCTCAATCGCCTTTCTGATCTGAAATTGCAAAAAACAAAAAACGAGGTTACGCGGACAAAACTCGCAAATTACCTCGCAAAACTAGAATTTCATTCGCACCAAAGGTGCTTTTCCATGTCAACGCGTTCGCCGATAAATTCGACACCTTCTTGTTCGAGAAGCTCGCGTTGGCGGTTTGGGCCACCAAAAGCGAATGCAGGCGCCATTTCTCCAAATCTGTTCACAACGCGATAGCACGGTATATTATCAGGATCCGGATTTACGTGGAGGGCATATCCGACAACCCGTGACATTCTCGGATTTCCAAGGATTTTGGCAATTTGACCGTATGTCGCAACATTACCGTACGGAATCATTGTTACAATATCATATATACATTCAAACGTATTCATCTACTCTCTTTCCTAAATCAAAACCGCCTCTTCTCATGAGCACCTATCCTCCGGCATGTACCAGTATGAATTGAATTTATGCATGTATACTTTGCCGCCCTTTGGTACCTGTGTCAGTGTGTTGAATACATTTAGATAGTCGCCTGCTCCCATCGGAATGCAAAATGCGCCCATGGTGCCAACAAGTTTTAGAATCGGAGTTACTGCACCAGACTTTGCAAATATCATAAAAATTATAAAAGGGATAAATCCAAACACTATATTTGGAAGCATGCTCATAAGTATAAAGTGAGCTTTGCTCATACGCTCAGGACCCACAACAAACGCCATGCCCTGCTTGAAATTGGTGTACATATATACATCGCTCCTAAAGCAAAGTGCATGTAACATCTCATGCGGAAATAGCGTAACTAGTGACAGAAGACAACCCCAGATGCTATAGTTCAATGAGCTATCCTCTCCCAAGAGACCACCCGCTCTCCATAAATAGATAGCAATTGTGAGTATGAATAGCACCACCGAAATCCCGTTAGCAATCAAAGCAAGCTTCTTCGGGTCGTCCGGTTCCTTGTATTTAACCGCATTAGGTTCATGTTCACTGCACGGAAGGTCGTCCGGGTTACCGCTAAATTTTCCTTTGTAATGAAATATCATCCTATCTCCTATTTTACTATTAATTATTTAATATTACTAACATACTACATACTGCCGACTCGTATTTACTATTATTTGCGCACCCAGAGACCGGTCTTTCCGTCCTCCAAGTTCTTGATTAAGTCCATTGCATTTTCCGAATAATATTCTATTTTGCCCAATTCAAACAATCCATCATACGGTTCAAACGGCGCGTAGAATACAATTATATAAGCCTCCTCCTTATCGTCCGATGGACGGTGGTATGCCATTGTACCCGCCTCGCCTCCAGTAGCAGGTAGTGCATCAGCCACATCCAATACCCTGTCCAAACGGATAATCTTTGCGTTATCAGCAAAACTTATAATCTCGTGCTCTTCCTCCATCTCCACAAGCTCGTCCACAGCCTTGCAATCATTCATTATGAAATTGATATTATAACCATCGATCAAAAGATACATTTCATGAGGCTCAAGTTCTGTCTTCCCTTCAAGTCCCTCCGTAAGCGACGCCAGATAATCGCGAATCAGGAATATGCCCTCGCTCTCACTTCTTCTCAGCGCCTGCTCTGTGTGAACATAGAAACCTTCTTTCTCTGCGAAATAAAAGCTCATGCTCCCCGTGTCGCCGTCCAGCACTTGCCACTTGCTCATACCCCTGGTGCTTGCCGACGGAAGCCTATGTTCCATCATTATTTTTTGCACTTCCGTGAGAGTATCTGAAGGCACAGTATATGTAACCGTAACCATCCTGTCCATGTGAGTCGGCCTGTTCTCAGTTATCAGCGTGGCTGTGCCATCGCCGTTATCCTTTAGTCTAATTCCGCTGTGTCCTCCGAGCATTCCGCCACCATAACCCCAGCTAATCTCTTCCAGTGTTGCATTCTTATACTTCATATTCATAAAAGGGTTATAGCATCCGGTGAGAAACACCGTCGCCAAAATAGTAGCCGCGAGAGTCATAATAACTGCCTTTCTTTTCATAGATTTCCCCTTTGCTCAAAGCATCTATACGAATACCGCCATGATGCGGTTTGAAATATCAAAGCCCTGCTCGGTGATTGTGAGTGATACCGGTTCGCCCTCGTTCGATACGTACTCTATAAGAACGCCGCTCTCAAAGAGCTCTGTGAGTTCATTCCATCTATCGGCAAAGGCCTCTCTAAAGTCGATTCCAAAACGTTCCTTGAACGCGCGGTAGTTTATTCCGCGCGTTAGCCTAAGCCCCGTAAATGCGTACTCAGACATATCGTCGAACTTACTGTTTACGTGGAGGCAGGTTTTCTCACCATTCATCATGGTGTATCGCATACCAACAATATACACTGATGCCGCTCCTGTGCGCTCTTCAGTATTGCAACTGCCCGCGCTTTCATCAATCCTTATATACGAAGCTGCGCTGTCACCAAAGCCAATATACTCTTGCCCGGTCCAATACTTCAGATTGTGCCTGCACTCAAAACCGGGTTTGGCGGCATTGCTGATTTCGTAATGCTTGTATCCTGCAGACCGGAGCATTCCAATTGCAGTGTGGTACATGTCGCGGTCCAATTCATCCGGTAGCTCATCAAAGTCACCTGCCATGAAGCGCTCGTAATACGGAGTGCCCTCTTCAATCTGTAAGCCATAAAAAGAAATATGCTCGGGGTTCAGTTCGATTGCTTTTTTGAGAGTGCTATTCCACTGCTCCATCGTCTGGCCCGAGATTCCAAACATGAGGTCAATATTTATATTGATAAATCCCGCCGAGCGCGCCATTTTAAATGCTTCTACGGCTTCCTTAGCAGTATGGATTCTTCCGAGAATTTTTAATACATCATCGTCGAAACTCTGAACACCTATGGACAGTCTGTTAATCCCCATGCGCGAATAATCCGCTAATTTCTGGGCGTCGAGCGTTCCAGGGTTTGTTTCTATCGTAATCTCGCAATCTTTAGTTACATAAAACTTGTTATTGACTACCGATAATATCTGCGCAATACATTCTACCGGCATCACAGACGGCGTTCCGCCACCGATAAAAATACTGTCAACAACGCTCCTCGATTCGCCGCACTCCGTAGCTACATAACACGCCTCAATCTCGGAAACAAGCATATCCTTATAAGCGATAAGCTCAGTCTCATCAGTAAACGGCGCGGACAAGAACCCGCAATAAAGACACTTCTTAACGCAAAACGGTATGTGTATATATATGCCGATATTGTTTTTCATTGGACTTCACAGATGTTCACTACCACAGATACTCTTATGAGGCGAAACATATTGTTATCTTTTTTACTCTTCGTTGTCAGCAATTGTATACTCGATAATTTTGAACCTTTGGAAGATTGTTCGAAAGGCTTCGCCTCGAGCCAACTTCACAAAGCTTCTTCATTATCATCGTACAATTGCACCGACTCCTCAGAAAGATACAAATATAACAATATGCCCCGCCTCATCGGTTATTTGTCATCGTCGTATTTAAGCACCGCCGTAAATGCCTCCTGCGGCACCTCCACTCGCCCAAACTGGCGCATGCGCTTTTTGCCTTCTTTTTGTTTTTCGAGAAGTTTCTTCTTACGCGAAATGTCGCCTCCGTAGCATTTGGCGATTACGTCTTTTCGGTAGGCGCGCACGGTTTCGCGGGCGATGACTTTTTGGCCGATGGCGGCCTGAACGGGCACCTCAAACTGGTGCATTGGAATGACTTCTTTTAATTTCTTGCAGACAAAGCGTCCTCTGTCGTAGGCCTCAGACTCGTGAACTATCATTGAGAACGCGTCGACTATCTCCTTATTTAATAGTACATCCATCTTGACGAGCTGCGATTTTTGATAGCGCAGGAATTCGTAGTCAAGCGATCCGTAACCTCGCGTCTTTGATTTAAGCGCATCAAAGAAGTCGTAGATAACCTCGTTAAGCGGAAGCTCGTAGTGGAGCGTAACCCTGTCCTTTGTTATATACTCCATATGCTGCATTACGCCGCGGCGTTTCTGACAGAGTTCCATTATTGAACCGACGTATTCCTTTGGAATCATGATGTCGGCCTTTACGATAGGCTCCTCTATGTGATCGATTTCCGTCGGTGCAGGAAGGTTTGTTGGGTTCTGAATCATCTCTACTGTTCCGTCGGAACGCACAACCTTATACACTACGCTGGGTGATGTCGTGATTACTGCAAGGTCGAACTCGCGCTCGAGCCTCTCGACTATTATCTCCATATGCAGTAGACCTAAAAACCCGCAGCGGAAACCAAACCCAAGCGCCGTCGATGTCTCCGGTTCAAATTCAAATGCCGCATCGTTTACCTGGAGCTTTTCGAGTGCATCCTTTACGCCCTCGTATTTCTCGCCTTCCGCAGGATATATTCCGCAGTAAACCATGGACTGAACGCGCTTGTATCCGGGGAGCGGCTCTTCGGTCGGCTCATTATCGAGAGTAATCGTATCGCCGACACGAGCGTCCTTTACCTGCTTGATGCTTGCGCAGATATATCCTACGTCGCCGGCCTTTAGAGATTTCACGGGAACATGCCCAGGCGCCATAACTCCGACTTCTGTAACTTCATATTTTTTCTTGGTGCTCATTAGGCGAATCATATCGCCAACCTTGACCTCGCCGTCGAATATACGAGTATAGATTACGACACCTTTGTAGTTGTCATAAATAGAATCAAAGATAAGCGCCTTGAGTTTTCCGTCCGGATTTCCGTGCGGTGCGGGAATCTTCTCTACTATGGCTTCAAGGAGCTCCGTTATTCCGATTCCTTCCTTTGCCGAAACAAGCGGTGCCTCAGAAGCATCGATTCCGATCATCTCTTCTATTTCTTCTCTGGTCTCATCGGGGCGCGAACTCGCAAGGTCAATCTTATTGAGAACCGGAAGGATTTCCAAGTCCTCATCGAGCGCCAAATAAACGTTGGCCATGGTCTGCGCCTCCACGCCCTGCGTTGAGTCCACAACAAGAACCGCACCCTCGCATGCAGCGAGACTGCGGGATACCTCGTAGTTAAAATCCACATGACCCGGCGTGTCGATTAGATTCAGGATATACTCGTTTCCGTCCTTTGATTTGAAGACGAGCCTGGTGGTTTGGAGCTTGATGGTAATTCCCCTCTCGCGCTCCAAATCCATATTGTCCAGAAACTGCTCCTTCATATCGCGCTCAGCGACAAGACCTGTGTTTTCGATAATCCTGTCGGCGAGCGTCGACTTGCCGTGGTCTATGTGCGCTATGATGCTGAAATTTCTGATGTAGTTCTGGTAATCGCTCATAAACTATTCAAAGGTCCTTTTTGTTATTTCCTTGCCGCTTGCATCTTGATAGACAATCTCTATCTGAATACCTTCAATCCCCGTGCCACTTGCCAGGTCCTTTGCGATACCGCTAAATGTGTCACGCATCATCTCCATAGCGGGGTCAAGTATCTCCTTTGTTACCGTGGAATCCTCAACTTTATAGATGATACGCATGACATTTCCCTCAAACTCAATGGAGGCATTTGGATCCTCGGCTGTGAGGACCTCAAGCGATTCCTTCTCGGATGGATTGTCGTTAACAAAGCTTTCAAGCGTAACTTCTTTCTTGGCACAGCCGGAAAGTAAAGTCATCGCAAGTGCAATAATAACGATTGTGATTACCAATTTTCTTTTCATTACTACCTCCGCATACAAAACTTCAGTAAACTCCTTGTCGATGCCCACCGCATGAGGTTACAACACTTACTTTTTGTATCGCATTATACCGCAGCAAGCGCCTGATTCAAATCTTCCAAAATATCGTCGATGCTTTCTAGTCCGACAGAGAATCTCACCATGCCTGAATTAATTCCTGCCGCGGCAAGCTGTTCCTC
Organism: Bacillota bacterium; assembly: GCA_017612585.1. Taxonomy (GTDB): domain Bacteria; phylum Bacillota; class Clostridia; order Peptostreptococcales; family Anaerovoracaceae; genus Eubacterium_B. The sequence continues at coordinate 18,577 of JAGAFN010000078.1, forward strand.
AGTGAGTTGCCTATGGGTCTCACTCGCCGGGTGGAGCACGCAAGTTCTGATGTCCGCAACGTGAACCTCGTTAGACGCGAGCTTGAGGCTATCCATAAATCTTATCGCCGCGTCGCGACCGCCTTTGATAACAAAGGAGATGACTCCACTCGCACCCTTGAGGTATTTCTTATGCAATTCATACTGGCTATCGCCCGGAAGACCAGGATAGCTAACGCTCTCAACCTTGTCGGAAGCTGCGAGCACCTCAGCAACCCTCATTGCGTTTTCACAGTACTTCGGCATTCTGATTGCGAGCGTCTCCAGGCCCATATTGAGAAGGAAGGCAGAGTGCGCCGCAGGGTAACAACCAAAGTCTCTCATAAGCTGCATACGGGCCTTTATTATGTATGCAGCCTTTCCATAAGTCTCCGTATAGATTGTTCCGTGATACGATTCATCCGGCTCCGTAAAGTCAGGGAAGTTTCCGTTGGTCCAGTCAAAGTTTCCACTGTCCACTATTACACCGCCACCCTGAACCGCATGTCCATCCATATACTTGGTCGTTGAATGCGTCACGATATCCGCACCGAATTCGAACGGCTTACAGAGAACCGGAGTCGCAAATGTGCTGTCCATGATTAGCGGAACTCCGTGCTTATGCGCGGCGTTTGCAAATTTCTCAATATCCAGCACCGTAAGCGCGGGATTGGCTATAGTCTCTCCGAATACAGCCTTGGTATTCGGTTTAAACGCCTTGTCAAGATCCTCGGCGCTGATGTCGGCCGGAACGGATATGCATTCGATTCCGAATTTCTTAAGCGTCACATGGAATAGATTGACCGTTCCACCGTAAATCTCTGCTGCACTTATGAAGCTGTCCCCTGCCTTGCATAAATTGAGAATAGAGAGGAGATTGGCCGCCTGGCCGCTACTTGTGCACATTGCCCCAATTCCGCCCTCCAAATCGGCGATTTTGGCTTCTACGGCCATAACCGTGGGGTTGGCAAAGCGGGAATAGATAAGAGCCTTGGTCGGCTCGTCAAATACCGCGGCAACGTCCTCCGTGGAGTCAAATACATAGGTCGTACTCTGTACTATCGGAACGACCCTTGGCTCCGAATTCTTTGGCGTGTAGCCTGCATGCAGGCATTTTGTTTCGTCTTTCATTGAAAATCACCCTTTCATCTTTATTTGATTGGCAAGTTGGCCTATAAAAAACTTTTTACGGACTTGCTCAATTGATTTATTTTAACTGATTTCGGGGCGTTTGCATAGTCCCATAGTATAAGTCCTTTACAGTATATTGTGCCCTACTCATACTAGCCATCGGAATATATGGTAAAAAGGCTGTAATTGGCAAAATTTGCCTCTTTGACTTTTTGTTTACCATATGATACAATGCACAAGGTTCTTAAGAAATCTTAAGAATTACCAAATGGAGGTAATTAGTATGAAAGCGATCAGAGCCCGCTTCAAGGCCGTGGTTATCGCCGTACTCTTACTTGCCATCATACTCTGCTCTGCGGTACTCTATACCATGGAGACCGGCAAGACACCTCGAGTTCAGGCGGGAACCGCACCTCGTGTGCCAACTGCCTCTCAAGTGACTGCAACACCGGTAAACGCGGTAGTACATGCACCGTCAGGCGCTCCAATTTCAACATTTACGGTGACTGTTGACAATATAACGGATTTCGTCTACACCTCAAATTGCACTGTAGGAGATGTCCTAAACGCCATCGGTTTCACCTTGGGAGAACACGATACCGTGGAACCCTCCCTTGACACAGTGTTGGCAAATGGAGCCACCATCGACGTAAGTACAACGTCTTATAATGAAGTAACCGAAACAGTCAAGGTTCCTTTTACGACAGAGTACCTCGAAGATGAAGAGATGTATGAAGGCGAAGAAGAGATTGAACAATACGGCATCACCGGTGTTACGGTAAACACGTACGAGGTGAAACGCCACGAGCGCAGAGTGGAATCAAAAGTATTGTTGGGTACTGTGGATGAATCCGCTCCTCAAACTCAAATCGTAAGATACGGTACCATGACTCGCGACGACGATGATGAGTCCCCATCCACCGCAGAAGAGGAAGAGGAAAACTACAGCGACGAAGAAGAAACATCTGAGGATTCCGATGCCACCTATGAAGATAAGGCGGCTTACACATCTAAAGAAGAGTCTTCCGAGGAAGTCGAAAATGCACAGCCTGTTTCAGAATATGAAGAGACAGAAGATGCAGAAGCTGTAGAAGATGCAGAAGCTGTAGAAGATGCAGAAGCTGTAGAAGATGCAGAAGATGCAGAAGAAACCATAGAGACCACAATAACATATGACGGAACCTATCAGGAATATGCATATGCACAGTGCATTGCACGCGGATGGACAGAGGAAGACTATAACGCTTTGGTAGAACTCTGGAACAAAGAATCTGGTTGGAACCCATATGCAAAAAATCCTTATTCCGGTGCATATGGAATACCGCAAGCGCTACCCGGAGATAAGATGAAAGCCTATGGCGATGACTGGGAAACAAATGGTTTTGTTCAGATTGAATGGGGCCTTGCCTATATCAGCAGTGTATATGGATCACCGACAGAAGCATGGAATTACTTCTGTAAGAAAGGCTGGTACTAAACTAAATAAAGTAATTAAGCAAAGGGCGCAGCAAGCGCCCTTTTTATTACCCGCGATCTTGATAGTTATTTCTTCCAACTGCGAGCAAATGCCATATGGGAACGCAAACCATCGACAATAATATTCGGATAACCCATATAAACACGATTGAAGAGGAGTCCCTTTAGGAACTCCTCTTCTACAATTCTTTATACATATATGTTATCTAAGGCTTTGGATTTGTCTTAAACAACTAAGGCATTAGGTTTGTCGGCATTAGGAGGAACCGACATTAGGTTTTTAGGAATTAGCATTAGGAAACTGTAACGGTTGGTTTTATGTATAAAGGATTAGGAAACTATTTTTATTCTTATCTTATGTGTTTATCGTCTATTCAAGTTAATCTATCGAAATCGTTCGTTGCGATCTTATCTTCTAATTAATATCCGAGGAAGAAGTTGTTGGATCCGTTTATGCAGAACTGGATTACGATGCCGTTCCCGCTCTGAACGATATCCCAAAGGTTACCGTATCCTGCAAAATCTACATCTGCAAAGCTTCCGGAACCTGTTGTATGAGCTACGATTGTGTAATCATAGTAGCTTCCCTCACCCCAGGATACTCTTACTGTGGAACCAACGCCTATTCCGGAAAGGTGGCCCATAGCACCAGGATTATGTCCTGCAAAGTAGTTGTTGTACTTTACGATGTTACCAGCATCTATAAGGCTCTGAAGATTGTAGCAGAGGTCATCATATCCGATGCCTGTGTAGTACTTCATTGTGCCACCGGGAAGACCGATTGACCATTCCTGAACTGCTGCTTCTGCTTCAGCTGCTTCTGCTTCAGCTGCCGCTGCTTCGGCTGCTGCCTTTGCTGCTGCTTCCTCTTCAGCCTTTCTTGCTGCTTCTTCAGCTGCTGCCTTTGCTGCTGCTTCTTCTTCAGCCTTTCTTGCTGCTTCTTCAGCTGCTGCCTTTGCTGCTGCTTCTTCTTCAGCCTTTCTTGCTGCTTCTTCAGCTGCTGCCTTTGCTGCTGCTTCTTCAGCTTCCTTCTTGGCTGCTTCTTCCTGAGCGTTTGTGCTTACTGTTTCAACGGCTACTGCTGATTCAACCGGTCTGTTTTCTTCCTTTGTTTCAGCTACTGTCTCAACTTCTTCTTTTTCCTCAACAGTCTTTGCTACTTCTTCAGTCTTTGTGCTTACTGTTGTAATTGCTACGTTTGTTTCAGCTACTGTCTCAACTGTTTCTTCTATCTCTGCCTCAGCTATTACTTCATAATGAAGTGCATCAGCTACAACCTTGAGTGCATCGTACTTTGCGATGATCTTGCTTATTACCGAGCTTTCGGATGCTGCTTCTGCATATCCAGCACCGAGGCTAAAAAATAAAGCAACAACAATCAGCAGTGTGAACGCGATTCTTGCTACTCTGTTATTTCTCTTCGTCTTCATTTTAGTTCCTCCCGTTACATTTGCGCCTTAGCGCTTTTCCTAATTCCTAATTCCGTTTCGAAAGTGTTACGCTTCATTACCGTTTTGTTATCATTTTGTTTCCGAAGTGTTATCCTTTCGACACCATTATGTTACCATAAAAATCACACTTTGGTAGCATTATTTTCAAAAAAAACGGGATTTTTCCCATTTTTATGGGTATTTTAGGGATATTTTGTTATATTTTGGGAGCGCGCTTACATCTCTAATCCTTCTTACACGTTGATTTTTCAATGTTTATAAGCAGTCATTACATTTTTATCAAAAAAATAAAAACGGGTAACAAATTTTGCACTTTCTAGTAACACTTTTGCCATAAGTGTTACTAAAAGTGTTACTCTTTTACCTTTAAGTGTTACTTTTCAATACGTTATCGTTACGTTATTATTTCGTTATCTCTATGTTATTCTATCGTTACTATTTGCGTTATTGTTGTGTTATTTACTATTTCACAACTCAATCTCTTTTACACACTTCCCTTTTCAGATTCAAACAACAAAAAACCTTTGGCAAAATCGCCAAAGGTTTTCTTTTGTTATTCTATTAATTAAATCGCAGATTCACTTGCGGCTTAACTTTCGAAATCAATAAATATACATCCGGTCCGATTTAGATCTTAAACCCTCCGTCTATTCCTATCACCTGCCCGGTAATAAAGCTCGCGTCGTCGCCAGATAGGAATAATGCCATGCCTGCAATATCTTCTGCAACACCAAAACGATCGAGCGGTGTTTCTCCGCGAAGTATCTTTCTCGTTTCCTCATCAAAGTTTGCACACATGTCTGTATCTATAACTCCCGGCGCAATTACATTTACTCTTATTCCGGACGGTCCAACTTCTGCTGCCAAACTTCTTCCAAAACCGATAAGTCCAGCCTTGGATGCAGAGTAAACGGCTTCGCATGAACCCGCGCGTCTCCCTAATATAGAAGACATTATGATTATATTTCCGCTCTTTTCACCTAGCATATCCGGAAGTGCGGCCTTTGCGGTAAGAATTGATCCCGTAAGATTTATTCCTATTAACTCCTCAACTTCTTCTGCACTCATATCGGTTATAAGATTGCTTATGCCTATTCCCGCGTTGCAAATAACCGTATCGAAGGCTTTGATTCCAAAGTAAGTCTTTGCATTCTTTATTGCCGCCGCAACACCCTCATATACGTCCTTTGATGCAGAAGGAGTAAGATCGACCCTAATAGAAACAGCGAGTCCGTCACCCAACGCCTCTGCGTCCTTTAATAACTGCGATGCGGCATCTTCCTGCTCTTTATAAGTGAATGCCACATTCCATCCGGCCTCTGCAAATCTTTTAACGCAAGCGGCTCCAATTCCTCTGGAGCCGCCTGTAATAAATACGCTTTTCTTCATTATATACTTTTTCCCTTGTACTTGTGTTCCTATTACTTGTACACCGTCTGTCGTTTCGCGCGCAAGAAACTACATAAGTTTAGCCATATACTTCATGGTTCTGATCATCTGGCACGTATAGCTCATCTCGTTGTCGTACCAAGCAACTACTCTTACCTCGTAGATATTGGTTCCGCAACGCTGAGCCAGTGTCTGAGTCGCATCAAAGAGCGAGCCATAGGACATTCCTATAATATCGCTCGATACGATTTCTTCTTCCGTATATCCGAATGACTCATCAACGGCATTTCTCATAGCTTCATTAATTCCTTCTACAGTTACGGAATCAGTCTCGTCCTTAAGTGTAGCGTCGAGGATTGTAATGGATCCCGATGCAACCGGAACTCTCTGTGCAGAACCTATAAGCTTTCCGTCAAGCTCAGGAATTACAAGACCTATAGCCTTTGCTGCGCCTGTGCTGTTAGGAACGATGTTTATTGCGCCCGCTCTTGCACGTCTAAAATCGTTTTTCTTATGCGGTCCGTCAAGCAGCATCTGGTCGCCCGTATATGCGTGAATCGTAGTCATAAATCCCGTTCTGAGCTCTCTATATCCGTTAAGAGCCTTAGCCATTGGAGCAAGGCAGTTAGTCGTGCAGCTTGCAGCAGAGATGATATTATCTTCCTTCTTAAGTGTCTCATGGTTAACACCATATACGATTGTCGGAAGATCGTTTCCGGCAGGTGCGGAAATAATAACCTTCTTTGCTCCGGCATCAATATGAGCCTGAGATTTTGCTTTGCTCGTATAGAAACCTGTGCACTCTAGCACGATATCTACATCGAGGTCTTTCCAAGGAAGAGTTGATGCATCCGCCTGTGCGTAAATAGGAATCATCTTTCCATCTACCTTGAGACATCCGGCAGGCGCAACGCCCTCGGTCTTTTCATACTTCTCATGATCAACGTCATGTTCAAACTTCTTCTGTACGCTGTCGTACTTAAGAAGATACGCGAGCATCTCCGGCGTCGTCAGGTCGTTGATCGCAACAACTTCAAATTCCGAGTCCTCAAACACTTTCCTGAATGCCATTCTACCTATACGGCCAAATCCATTAATAGCTAATCTAATCATTTTATCATCTCCTTCTTTTTGTGTAGCATATCATTATACTCCTATTGTTCATGTTTTGAAAGACTAAATACTGTAATTTTTCAATTAAATAACACTCGCCAAGATTGAAATGCCACCATATTTTATATATAATCTTTCTGTGAGTCCGATGAGTTTGTTCGGACTCCTCTTGTAACACGGAGGGATATATATAATGGAAAGAAAAAACGTTTGGAAATCCTACGACCAAAAACAACTTAAAGAAATTAACAAACTCGCTGAATCCTATAAGGATTTCATCAGCAAAGCCAAGACCGAGAGGCTCTGCGTAGACTATGCCATAGCCGAGGCCAAGGAATCAGGTGCAATCGATCTTGCAAATGCCATAAAAAGCGGCACACCGCTTAACCCCGGAGATAAATTCTACATCCATCACATGAACAAGCTCCTTGTCATGGGCATCGTAGGAAAAGAACCCTTTGAAAAAGGTATGAATATCCTCGGCGCACACATAGACTCCCCGAGGATGGATATAAAGCAGAATCCTCTCTATGAGAGCGATGACTTTGCCTTCCTCGACACGCACTATTACGGCGGAATCAAAAAGTATCAGTGGGTTACACTTCCCCTTGCCATCTACGGTGTAATAGCAAAGAAGGACGGAAAGGTTGTCAACGTAGCAATCGGCGACGAGCACGATGATCCGGTATTCTGCGTAACAGACCTTCTTATCCATCTCGCGGGAAATCAGATGGGCAAGAAGGCCAATGTAGTAATAGAAGGTGAAGCGCTCGACATCCTTATCGGAAGCCAGCCTCTCGTAAAAGAAGGCTCTAAAGGCAAAGATATAAAGGAAGCCGTAAAAGCGAACGTACTTGAGATACTCAAGAAAAAATACAAGATTGAAGAAGAGGACTTCCTCTCAGCAGAACTTGAAGTGGTTCCGGCAGGATGCGCAAGAGACCTGGGCTTTGACCGCAGCATGATTATGGCCTACGGCCACGACGACAGAGTATGCGCCTACGCATCCTATAAGGCTCTCCTTGACATCAAATCACCAAATCGCACTTCCATCTGCCTGCTCACAGACAAAGAAGAAATCGGTTCCGTCGGTGCAACAGGAATGGAGAGCAGATTCTTTGAAGACGTAATCGTAGAGCTTATGGAACTTCAGGGAGAGTACTCTGAAATCGCAGTTAGACGCTGCATGAGAAACTCCTGCGTACTATCCTCAGACGTAAGCGCGGGATTTGACCCTTCATATCCAGGAGTATTCGAAAAGAAAAACTCAGCCTTCTTAGGACGCGGAATCTGCTTCAACAAATTTACCGGCCGAGGCGGCAAAGGCGGCTCCAATGATGCCAACGCCGAATACATCGGAAAGCTCCGTCAAATTCTCGACAAGGCCAAAATCGGTTGGCAGACAGCTGAACTCGGGAAGGTTGACGAAGGTGGCGGCGGGACAATCGCTTACATACTTGCCAACTACGGTATGAACGTAATAGACTCAGGGGTTGCGGTTCTCTGCATGCATAGCCCATTTGAAATCGCAAGCAAAGCCGACATCTACGAAGCATACCGCTGCTACAAGGTATTCCTACAAGAGATGCAGATGTAGTTTCTGAATGCGGAAATGTATATTTTCCGCATGCGGATGGCTGAGTACAATTGCACGTGAATAAAAGAAGGACCTTTGTGAGGTTGTCAGTGGGTACGCAAGTACCTTCACGGAAACCTCCAAAGGTCCAATTTTATTGAGTATGCAATTGTTCAGCTGTGAAAGCAAGGAAAATATACATTCTCGCATTCTCAAATAAACTACATCGGACTATCCACTATGAATATTGATACGAGTATCGGTACGAGTGCCGATGTGACGGCGCCGTTGATGAAGGAGTATATCGCAATCGTGCCGTTGGTTGAGCGCTCGACTATCGGAAGACAAATATCCATCCCCGGAGCCCCCGGTACACAAGACGCCTCTATGTATCCAACATACTTTGCAATGAGAGGTACAAATAGTATTGTCAAAAGTTCTCGCAATACATTATGCAAGAACGATATTGCGCTTGCTGTTACATGCCCCGCGTCCATTATGATTACAGGCGCAAGACTGTACCACCCGAAGCCCGACGCTATTGCAAGCGATTCTCTCATCGTAACAGGCATTAAGAATGATGCTATCACTCCACCTATCAGAGTCCCAACAATAGTCGCAATGGGAAAGAATGCGATTTTTATTCCCGCACTCTTAAAATCTCCCATGCCGGACTCTTCATAGCCAAGATCAAATCCGACAAGAAAAAGAAGTGTAGAAAGCCCTATTTTAATTGTCATCGAAGAGAGCTTCACAAATACATCGTAATCATCAAATATTCTGTTTACCAAAAAGTGCCCGCATAGTATACCCAAAACAACAAACACCAATATAAAAACAGTTGTCTGATCGACTACGGATTTCTCGCTCTCCGCTTTTGTTGTCTCCTCTTCCTTCTCTGTGCTATCTGATGTTTCTAAGTTTTTTTCTATTGCAAAATATTCGTTTGTTGCAATGCTCGATGAACTTGAAGCGTTTATAGCATTACCGATTCCGCCATGTGCATTAAACCCAAGCATCTTCCTAAAAGCAAATGCCGTAATTAACGTCATTACCATCACTATGATCGTAAACACAAACCCATATACACCGATGGTTCCGAGATTGTTTGCGACATCCTCGTTTGAACCGATTCGCGTGCTCATAACAAATAGCAATGTGCATATAGAGATTGACTTGACTGCTGACACGACAGAAATCGGGCCCGTGTTTCCGCGCTTCTTACGCACCAAAACTCCAAGGCCCACACCAAGAAGTATGAATACCAAATAAACAAGGATATCCTGCATACTGTTCTATCTCGCTATATTCTTTATCTTTACGTTTGCGTTTCCTATGAGAAGCGCCATTTCCTCCGCAAAGTCCAAAGTCGGTCTAACGCCTCCTCCTGTTTCCGGATTCGGAGAAATAATCTTGCCGCTCCTTAAGTAAATAAGAACCTGCTGATTTCCGCTATACTTTTTGATAATCTTCATAACTTCAGCAAGAACTTCGTCATCATTCATAAGAGACGCACTTCCGATATTGCTCCCCTCATCAGGAATCCTAACCTTCACGGCATCAGTTGCAACAGCTCCTGCGCGCGAAGCACTCTCACGGTTAACGCTCAGCGCATAGTTGTCTCCGACAGAATATGGTTCCTCGCTCTCTTGAACAGGTGCGGGCGCGAGCATGGGCTTAAACACTCTGCCGATCTTCGCACTCATCCTAACCACAGACTCATCAATCTGTGCGCGGTCCACGGTCTCGATATCAAAAATCGAATCCGCGAGAACCTTCGCCTGTTCGCCTTCTCTGAAATCGAGTTTCCCCGTTATCACGAGACATTTGTCCTCCGACAGAGAATCACCGAACCGCTTGTACGTATTCGGGAACACAACTACCTCGCCGCGCCCCGTCATATCTTCGATATCGACAAAGGCCATTAGGTCTCCCTTCTTTGTTGTGAGAGTCTTCATGCCATAAATCATTCCGCAGATTACGACCGGCGATCCATCAGAAAGGACTTGTCCATCCACAGTTTTGATTCCGGCCTCTGCATTCACATCAAGTCCTTCGTTATTCTCGGCTTCCTCTTCACCTCCGGCAACATCCAGGCTCGCGAGTTCGAGCGTCATATACTTATCAATCAGCTCGCTGTATTTACCCATCGGGTGCCCCGTTATATAGACCCCCGTCATTTCTTTTTCCATGGCAAGGAGAACATCGGAATCAAAGTTCGCAACCTCCGGGAGTGTTTCCGTCGATGCACCCATGGTGTCCCCTGCCATCTGGAAGAGTGACATCTGCCCTTCTACATTTCTTCTTGCGCTCTGCTGTGCAGATTCAAGCAGCGACTCATAAATCGCAAGATGAGCAGCCCTGTTTGGATTTAGACAGTCAAATGCGCCGGCTCTGATCAAACTCTCTATAGCCTTCTTGTTTACCGCCTTTGTATCTATATTGTTCATTAGATCGAAAATATCCTTGGGCACGCCATTTTCTTCGCGCGATTTGATGAGCGACTCTATTGCCGCCGCGCCGACATTCTTAACAGCAAGAAGACCAAATCTAATCTTGCCGTCTTCAACGGTGAACTTTGCCTGGCTCTTCTCAATCGAAGGCGGGAGCACTTCTATTCCCATGCGCTTGCATGTGTTTATGTATTTTGCGACTGAACCAGAATCCCCGATTACGCTCGTCATGAGAGCTGCCATATATTCTATAGGATAGTACTTCTTGAGATATCCTGTCTGAAATGCAACAACACCGTAAGCTGCCGCATGGCTCTTATTGAACGCATATTCAGCAAAACTCTCCATATCCGAGAAGATGCTTTCCGCTGCCTCTCGGCTAATTCCGTTTCTTAGGCAGCCCGGAATCTCAACCATCTCTTCACCCGTATTTGAATCTATACTGATCTTACCCTCAATGAACCATTTCTTCTCTTCTGCCATGACATCGTGCTTCTTCTTACTCATTGCACGACGAACGAGGTCCGAGCGACCGTAGCTATATCCCGCAAGATCTCTTACTATCTGCATTACCTGTTCCTGATAAATCA
>JAGAFN010000079.1 GCA_017612585.1 Bacillota bacterium
TAAGGAACTATGCAATATGTGCAGAAATTGTTACACCCGAAAGTTATATTCACAAGTGCTTTATGCTTAAAGAGCCTTTCGGCGGGAAGTCCTTCCACAATAGCATCCGTATCGGGCCAAACCTCTATAAGCTTTGATTTCTCCGCGGCGACCTTATCTATAAGACCAGGAAGCATATGTATGTTATGCGTTCCGATAACAATATCAACCCAAGGATACTTTGCCTTAAGTGTATCGATTACGCTCTGCTGCTGCATCATACATCCTGATACGCATACCAGGAACTCCTGATTATCTTCTTTTTTGTGCTTCAACTGACCGAGTGTGCCAAAGAAATGCTTGTCGGCATTTTCTCTCACACTGCAGGTATTAATTATCTCTATGTCGGCATCTTCACGATTCTCTACGCGCGACATCCCCATCTCCAGGAGCAGCCCCGCCATAGTCTCCGAATCGTGTTCATTCATCTGACAACCGAATGTCGTAATATGAAACGTTTTCTCCATTGGTATCTATTTATAAATATCTTTGAATCTATCTTTGAATCTATCCTTGGTCTGACGCAGTATCATCGCTATTCGCTTTTAAGGCTTCTCGTCATTAGATTGTCAATTGCTTCTCTTGGTGTAATCTTTCCGTCAAGGCAGGCTTTTATGCTCTTTGTTATCGGCATTTCCACTCCAAGCTTATCTGAAAGCTTACATGCAGCCTCGCATGTATAGACGCCTTCTACTACCATACCAACTTCTTTGATAGAATCTTCCACCGGGACTCCCTGGCCGATAAGTATTCCACAGCGCCTGTTTCTGGAATGCATACTTGTACATGTTACTATGAGATCACCCACTCCCGTGAGGCCGGCAAATGTTTCCTCCTTTGCTCCTATAGCGAGTCCAAGCCTCTTTATCTCTGCCATACCTCGTGTCATAAGAGCAGCTTTGGCATTGTCGCCAAATCCTAGACCGTCTGAGATTCCTGCTCCGAGCGCCATTATATTCTTAAGCGATCCCCCAAGCTCAACTCCTACAATATCGTTATTCGTATATACCCTGAATCTGTCTGTGGAAAAGGCTTCTTGAACTGTTTTTGCAGCTTCTCCATCCATTGACGATACAGCAACCGTTGTTGGGAGAGCAATTCCGACTTCTTCAGCATGTGAAGGTCCGGACAGCGAAACATATCTCGTTTTCGGTTTAATCTCCTCTGCAACCTCAGACAGTCTCTTTAGACTCTCTATTTCTATTCCCTTTGCAACATCTACCACAATTGCCTCATCGGGAATCAAATCGCAGATTCCTGAAAACGCATTTCTAAAGACCTGTGCGGGGACAGCAAATACGACAATATCAGCCATTGACAGCGCCTTAGTGAGATTGGTATTTTTTCCGGACTCATCAATTATATAGTTTACCCCATCAGGAATTCTTGCTCCCGAGAGATATCTTGAATTCTCTGATGTCTCTCTGCAGTTTTCTAGGAGTTCCTTATTCATGTCCGTCACTGATACATTATGTCCTTTCCCTGCAAGTAAAATGCTTATAGCAGTTCCAAAGCTTCCGTATCCGATTATGCAGATGTTTTTCTTTTCGAAATCATTCATTGTTTAAAGGTTCTTTCTTTTCAACAGGGCTTCAGTTAAACGTTATACTGACGCACATTTATTTAATGTTATTAACATTCTTTTTAAACGATAATTTGTTTTCTTCGCCTCTCATTATTCTTCCCATATTTTCTTTGTGCTTAAATATTAAGAGTCCAACCATTATAACAAATGGCACAATAGTCGGAATGATGCGATACAGCGAAGTTTCGGCAACCTGAGACGAGACAAAAATAATTAAAAATGTGACTGCGGCAACCATGGATCCCAAGGAAACTATTCTACTTGCAACTACTATAATCGCAAACACTCCTAGACAAATAAGTGCAAGCTTCCATTCTGTCGCCAAGAGTACACCAAGTGCAGTAGCCACGCCTTTGCCACCTTTGAACTTGAACAGAATTGGCCAAATATGCCCTATAAATACCGAAAGTCCGCACCAAGCGCTTACCGCCTCCGCATAGTTGTCCGCAGGTGTAAATATTGGATCGAACATCTTCTTTGCTATTACATATGCCGCAAAGAATCCCAGAAGAGTTGCCAAAACCCCTTTAAGAACATCTATTACAAGCGTTATTATTGCAGCTTTTGCACCGAGCACTCTTAATACGTTGGTGGTTCCTGCGTTTCCACTTCCTTCTTTTTTTATATCCTTGCCCGCAGCTCTTGCCAGAAGAGTTGCAGGCGAAATATTCCCGATTAAGTACGCAATAATCATCAATACTATTGCAACTATTGTCTTCATGCTCATTCTTCTTTTTCGCCTCTTTCTCTGAATACGAATTTGATTGAAGTACCGCGAAATCCATACGCGTCTCTTATTCTGTTTTCCAAATACCTCGCGTATGAAAAATGCACGAGCTCTCTGTCGTTGAGTGAGAACGAAAACAGTGGCGGTTTGATTCCGACCTGAGAAGCATAGTAAATCTTGAGCCTGCGTCCTTTGTCGGATGGCGGAGGATTCATCATCATGGCATCCGCAATCAAACTGTTAAGCTGCCCCGTCGTAACCCTCATAGCTCTGGTCTCTGCAACGGCCTTTACTTCTTCCATCACAGTTTCCAGCCGTTGTTTCTTTAGCGCTGATATAAAAACTATAGGTGCGTATGACATAAAGAGTAGCTCTGCCTCGAGCTTTCTTTTAAAATCCCTCATGGTATTGGTCTCTTTCTGAACGAGATCCCATTTGTTTACCACGACAACGATTCCTTTTCCCGCCTCATGCGCCTCTCCGGCAATCTTTTTATCCTGCTCGGTGAGTCCTTCTAAAGCATCAATAAGAAGCAGACAGACATCGCAGCGTTCAATGCTCGCTATAGCCCTTATAACGCTGAATTTTTCAATATCTTCATATACTTTACTCTTCCTTCTTATGCCGGCAGTATCTATCAAAGTATACTTATCGCCATTCCACTCAAATGGAGAATCGATGGAATCCCTAGTGGTTCCCGCAATAGGAGAAACAATGACTCGATTTTCGTCAAGGAGCGCATTGACGAGGGAAGACTTTCCTACATTCGGTTTTCCGATAACCGCAACCTTGATATCCTCTTCCTCCTCAGCGTCGGTCTCGGGAAGCGACTCCACGATTTCATCGAGTATATCTCCGAGATTGAGCATATTGAGAGCGGATACAGGTATTGGATCACCTATACCAAGTTCATAGAAATCATAGAACCCCTCCGGCATATTTGCAGGGTTATCAATTTTGTTCACGAGAAGGATTATCTTCTTTCCGGTGCGACGAAGCATATTCGCAACTTCTTCGTCCGCAGGCGTTAGTCCGTCTTTTCCGTCAACCAAAAAGAGAATAACATCAGCCATATCCATGGCCATTTGTGCCTGTTCTCTCATCTGCGAAAGAATAATGTCATCGCTGTCGGGTTCGATACCTCCCGTATCGATGATATCAAAACGAACGCCGCGCCATTCGGCTTCAGCATAAATTCTGTCTCTCGTTACGCCAGGAGTATCCTCCACTATGGAAACCCTGCGTCCCACTATTTTGTTGAAGAAGGTGGACTTACCTACATTAGGCCTTCCAACCACACAAACTATGGGCTTACTCACTTATAACGCCTCCGGCAAACGACCTCGGATGGAATTCCTGAAGGTCCTCAAGTTTTTCTCCTACTCCTATAAACTTAATCGGAATATTGAATTCATCGGTTACGGTAATAGCGATACCACCCTTTGCGGTACCGTCGAGCTTTGTAAGAACTATACCCGTAACGTCGGCGACTTCGTTAAACTCCTTGGCCTGCGAAATCGCATTTTTTCCTGTTGTGGCATCAAGAACGAGAAGCGTTTCTCTCTCTGCTTCGGGATACTCTTTGGAGATGACCTTGTTCATCTTCTCGAGCTCCTGCATGAGGTTTCTCTTCGTCTGAAGTCTTCCCGCGGTATCGCAAATAAGAACGTCAATATTCTTGGCCTTTGCAGACTGAATTGCATCATAGATTACAGAAGATGGGTCCGCACCTTCCTGGTGTCTAACGGTGTTTACGCCTATTCTGTCTCCCCAGATTTCAAGCTGCTCGCCAGCGGCTGCCCTAAATGTATCCGCAGCTGCAAGCATTACAGTCCTTCCCTGGTTCTTCAACCTATACCCTAGCTTTGCAATAGTCGTAGTCTTTCCGCCGCCGTTAATTCCTATCATAAGAATTATTAGCGGATACTTATTGCAAAGTTTATTTCTGTCGCCCTTGTCGATGCTCCAGGTGATTACGCTTACGAGGGAATCTTTGACACGCTCCGGGTTCTTGATGTTATTAAACTTTATATGGTCTCTGAGGTCCTGCATTATACGCATGGTAGTGTCCATACCTATATCGCTTGTGATAAGAACCTCTTCGAGTTCATCGTAGAGGCTCTCGTCAATTTCGGTATAGCCCCCGAGCACGTTTCCAATGCGCTCTGAAAGTTTTCCAAAGAAACCTTTTTTCTCTTCTAAAACCGCCATTATCTCTCCTTATTAATCAAGATCAAAATCATCACCGAGTCTCAGCGAAAGCATCTTGGATATTCCCTGCTCCGGCATGGTTACACCGTAGAGAACATCTGCATGCTCCATCGTAGCCTTCTGGTGTGTTACGAGAGCAAACTGAATCTCCTGGAAGTTCTTCAGATAGTTTGCAAATCTGTCGATGTTGTTGTCATCGAGGGCAGCTTCGACCTCGTCGAGTATGCAGAATGGTGTAGGCTTGGTCTTAAGCACCGCAAACATAAGAGCGATTGCCGTCATTGTTTTTTCTCCGCCGCTCATCAGATTGATGTTCTGGAGTTTCTTTCCCGGCGGTTGCGCAACGATTTCGATTCCGGAATTAAGCGGATCGTTCTCGTCATCAAGTCTGAGCTCAGCCTGGCCTCCTCCGAAGAGTTCCTTGAAAATAACTTCAAAGTTCTCAACGACCTTATCGAAGTTTTCCTTGAACTTAATCTTGATAGTTTTATCCATATCAGAGATGATGTTTCTAAGCTCGTCTCTCGCCTTTGTTATATCGTCTCTCTGGGAAGTAAAGAATTCATATCTCTCGGATTCCTTCTCATATTCTGCAATAGCGCCTACGTGTACATCTCCGAGTTCTCTGATGCGGCTCCTTATCTCCCTTGTTTCCTTGACGGCCTTAGAATAAACAAAGTCATCAACACGCTTATCGAGTGCCTGTGCGTAAGAGATTTCGAATTCTTCCCAGAGTTTTTCCTTTAGTGTCTCAAGTTGAGTATCTCCCTTTGCGGTCTTAATTTCGATCTGATACTTCTGGTCCCTCAAATCGTTGATTCTATCGGTCGCATCTCCCTGAGCCAATTCAAACTCTCTCTGTTCGTTTAGCACGGTCTCTTTTTCGCTCGCAAGTTCGAGAAGGCTTGACTCCATAGCTTCCTTCTGCTTGAGTTTCTCTTCAACTTGGCTGTCTTCGGAACGTCCGGCCAAGAGTTCTTCTTTCTCGGAAACGAGGGCATTCCCGGCATCTTCTTTTTCTTTAATCTGGCGTTTATATTCGTCTACCTGCGCAGAAACTCTGTCTGTGAGTCGTTTCTGTGAATCGCCCCTCGTAGATATTTCGTTAAGAGCAATACGAGCGCTAGTTACAGCCTCGCTCTTTTCGTCGGTTATTTCCTTCTGGACTTCTCCCTTGGAAACAGCTTCTTCGACAGCCTTGGTCACTTCCTCAATTTCAGTTTTAATTTCTTCTATTCTCTTGGCATGTCCTGACTTTAGGTCTTCAATCTCCGCAAGCTGTCTCTCTATTCTGGACATTTCCTCTTCGTATCTCGTGAGGCTCGATGTTTCCTTGCTATAGCTGTCGCCTGCAGCCTTGAGATCTCCTGCGAGAGAGCCGAGGGTTATTTCTATACGATGCTTCTCGTCTCTGAATCTATCTATGTTCTCCTCAATTGTAATAAGGCTGTTTTTCTGTGATTCTAGAGCATTTCCATCCTTGGCTATTATATCCTCGAGGGTCTTGAGCTTTACGGCAAGTTCGGAGATTTCGGCCTTTCTCTCAAGGAAGCTGGCCGTCCTGTTCTTATATGCACCACCTGTTATTGCACCTGCGGTATTTACTATTTCTCCTTCTCTCGTTACAAATCTCAGCCCTGTTCCCTTCTTGGCAAGCCTTATAGCCGCATCCATATCCTTTGCCACGGCAACCTTTCCAAGGAGGTACTTATATACTTCCTTATACTTGTCGTCGCAGCTTATGATGTTTACGGCAAGGTCAATAAATCCCTCATCGTTCTTAACCGCTGAGATATCTCTATCCTTACCCTTAATTGTTTCAACAGGAAGAAATGTCACTCTTCCGGCTTTGTTGTCCTTCAGATAGTTGACTCCATTCTTGGCGTCGTCATCCTTTTCACAGACTATATCCTGGAGATTTTGACCGAGAGCCGTCTCAATTGCAACCTCGTAACCCTTGGGAACTGTAATTAACTCTGTAACTACGCCGTGTATTCCACCTAGTCCTGCCTTCATAAGAGAACGAACGCCGGCATTATAGCCTTCGTAATTGCTCTCCATCTCTTCCATGGTGATTCTTCTTGAACTCAGCTTGCTCACATCGAGTTTGTTTCTCTCTATTCCTTCAGTGAGTTCAGAAATAGAAGCCTTGATGCTCTCCCAAGAAGAAATAGAATCTGATATTTCCTTTTCAAGCGAATCCCTCTTCTCTTCATGAATAGCAATCTCATCCTTCTGGTCCTTTAGGAGAGCTTCCATTTCGGCGCTCGCCTTTCCGGCTTCACCGGCCAGGTTTTCCAAGTCATCTTTTCTTTTTATGAGAGTTTCCGCAAGATTGTCGACACCTTTTATTTCGCTGTCGCAGGCCGTGAGTTCACGGTTCAGTTCAAAGAGCTTTCTTCTTCCTTCGTCAGCGGCTTCTGCATGCTTTCCTTGTTCTGCCGCAGCCTCGTTATATGCAACGATTCTATCGCTCAATACTCCCTCTGCCTCAGCAATCTCCTTGGAGAGAGAGGCCTCCTCATCGCGAAGTTTTGCGAGGCTTTCTTCTTCCTCTGCCATTCTCGCACGTAACATGCTAAGATCTGCGGCAATCATTTCGGTTTCTTTCTCTATACCCGAAAGTCGCTCCGCAGAAAGCTTGCTCGCGCTAGTCATCTCGTTAATTTCCTGAACGAGGGCTAGAATCTTATCTCTTGTCTCGGATGAGAGTTTTTCTATGACCTCTCTCTTTTCCGAGAGTTCTCCGAGGCGAGTAAACGTTTCCTGATGTTCCTTTGTTATACTTTCTATCTCATTGGAAATGCGAACGAGATCGTCTCTGAATATCTTTCCGTTTTCTTCGATTGTATCTATGTTTTTGAGTATTACGTTTATCTCAAGTCCCTCATAACGTTCCTTAAGTTCTAGGTATTCCTTTGCTTTGATACTGTCCTCGCGAAGCGTTCCTATTCTGCTCTCAATTTCGGTAATAATATCGCTTACTCTGTCGAGATTGGTACCTGCCGACTCAAGCTTTCTCTCTGCTTCCGCGCGTCTGTTCTTATACATTACAATACCGGCAGCCTCCTCAAAGATTTCTCTTCTGGCCTCCGGTTTGGTGCTTACGATATCGGCAATCTTTCCCTGTCCGATGATTGAATATCCGTCGACGCCTATTCCTGTATCCATGATTAGTTCCCTGATATCTCGGAGACGACATGGATTGTTGTTAATCAAATACTCGCTCTCACCAGAACGGTACATTCTTCTTGTGATTGCTACCTCGTTATAATCTATATCAAGGATGCCGGTAGAGTTATCGATTACAAGAATAACCTCAGCCATACCCCTTGACTTACGGCTCGCAGTTCCGGAGAAGATAACTTCTTCCATCTTTCCGCCTCGAAGTGCCTTTGGACTCTGTTCACCGAGAACCCATCTAATCGCATCGCTTATATTGCTCTTTCCGCTTCCGTTTGGTCCAACTATACATGTTATTCCCTCGTGAAAGTCAATCGTTACCGGGTCCGCAAACGATTTGAACCCTTGCATTTCCAATCTCTTAAAATACATCCTTTGCTTATGCCTTTCTCAAAAAATCTTCGGCGGCTTTCTGCTCCGCTTCCTTTTTACTCTTTCCTCTTCCGTATCCTTTTTCGATTCCGTCTA
>JAGAFN010000008.1 GCA_017612585.1 Bacillota bacterium
ACCAGAATTCCAAGACACATTACCCATGCAATAAGGTAGAACCAGAACATAAGAGCCGCAATACTGGCCATGGATCCATAGAGTACGTTCTGGTTGACCGCATGAGCCGTATAACTCGAGTACACCATGGTCACAAGGAGCATACCGATGGCGCAGAAAATGCTCCCCGGCATAATTTCGCGGAACCTACGCCTATTCTTGTTGGCAGGAAGCACGTAATATATAAATGAAATAAGTAGCAGGAACAGTGCCCCCGCAACAGGCCATCTAAATACCACCCAGGCCCAATCGAGCTCGCTGCTTATGAGAAACTTCTTTGAGAGATAGTTCATAACGAGCTGCCCGTACGCCAGGATTATCACCATCGCCATCATCACGAGAATAGTCAGGATTACCGTGAGGATTGACCTCACCCTATCCTTCAGATAGCTTCCCGGGTCTTTGCCGCCGGAGAGCGTGTAATTGGTTATTCTCATGAGCGAGAACTGCAGTCTCGAAGCCGCCCAAATCGCAGTAATTATGAGGACGATATTGGTTCCCGGCTGCGGATCGAACGATAGGCTCTCCTGAAAGCTCGTAAGTATTTCCGGTGCTATCTCTGTATCCAAATACGCATTTATCGTATCCAGGCTGAAGTGAAAAAGACTTAGTAGCTGTGACAGCAGTATCAAAGTCGGCACGATAGAGAGCATGAAGAAGAAGGCTATCTGCGCTGCGATACCCTGATAATACGGATCCAAGAGCTGTTTGAACCCCATATATATCATTTGTTTAAAACGTCTTCCCATTACTATTTAGTACTCTGTGCTATCAACGCCATGCTGTTCTGCATATGCTATCAGCGCCAATCCCGTTCTGCATATGCTATCAGCGCCAATCCTGTTCTGCATATGCTATCAGCGCCAATCCTGTTCTGCATACGCTATCAGCGCCAATCCTGTTCTGCATATGCTATCAGCGCCAATCAATCCTGTCGCCATATATGCCTTATAGTCCGCGCTCCGTAAGAAGTTCTGCGAGTTTCTCAAGCGCCCTGGCCCTATGACCTATCCTATTCTTTGCTTCCGTACCCATCTCGGCAAATGATTCGCTATAGCCGTCCGGCACAAATATCGGGTCATAGCCAAATCCACCTTCACCAAGAAAATCTTCCGCTATATGCCCCGGGCATTCGCCCCTCGCAACGATAACACCACCATCCTCAAGTATCATGGTAATTACCGTTACAAACCTGGCCTTACGCTCATCGTAAGGAACGCCTTCAAGAAGCCCAAGGAGCTTCTCGTTATTTCTGGTATAGTTGCAATCTTCTCCCGCAAATCTTGCTGAATAAATCCCGGGAGCACCATCGAGATAATCAACCTCAAGGCCGGAATCATCTGCTATAGTCGCCTTATGGGAAATATCCCAGATAGTCTTTGCTTTGATATAGGAGTTTTCCTCAAATGTCGATCCGTTCTCCTCAATATCGTCCACAGGAAGTCCTGCATCTTTCATTGAAACAACCTCGATACCAAATCGTTTGGTGATCGCCTCTATTTCTTTTATTTTGTCATTATTTCCTGATGCCGCTATGATTTTATCCATTTTTTACCTTTCATTAACACCACAAGGTATTCTACCACATGAAATGCCAATTATCATCGTCTTTTTCTATTATTTACGCAGTTTATGTGTTATACTTTCCCTTGCGTCCGTAGGGATAGTTTTAATAAAAGAGGTTTAAATGCTAACAGTTCTCATAAAAATACTAGGCATATTCGCGATTATTGTCGTTGGATTTATCGCCACCAAGAGCAAAGTCATAACAAAGGAAGCAGAACCCGCCCTTGTGAATTTGCTCCTCATCATCACGACTCCATGTATGATTTTTAGTTCGATAGTTACGCGCGAGCTTGATACATCCATTTCCGGAAAGATAGCTATCGTCATATTCGGTTCGCTGGCATATTTTATTATCATGCCCATAATAATCATTCCGCTCAGCAAGAGGATCTTTACGCATACCCCCAAGGAAGACCTAGGCATACTCATGGCAATCATGGTGGCAAACAACACGGGGTTCATGGGGTTTCCTATAACAAGGTCCGTATTCGGTGAGCACTACTTCTTTTTGATAGTAATTCAAAACATTGTACTAAACATTTATTTATTCTTAATTGCCGTAATGCAGATGAATTACGGGAACAGGAGCAGCTTTGATATCAAGCATATCCTTAAGTCCATATTCAGTCCTTGCATAGTCGCCGCAATCGGAAGCATGGTAATTCTTTTCTCCAAGATAAAAATGCCGGAGACCCTCCTCGATATCACAGGCATGCTCGGAAACGTAACAACTCCGCTCTCCATGATCGTAGTCGGCATGCGCCTCGCAAACAGCAACTTTAAATCCGTAATCAAAAACAGAGACTTAATCATTGCCTCTGTCTTTAATGTAATACTCGTTCCTCTAATAACCTTCCTTCTGGTTCACTGGCTGCCGCTTTCAAACGATGTCAAACTCATATTCATTTGGGCTGCAACCTTCCCCTGCGCAGTAATAATAGCAGGAATCGCATCAAAGGAAGGAAGAAACGCGACGCTCGCATCTGAGGGGATCGCTCTTACTACGCTGATGTCGCTAATCACCCTTCCGATAGCGGCTAGCATATTATCGGCGATCTATCTATAAACAAAAGCCGCGGGATATTGTCGGCGATCTATCTATAGACGCAAAAGCCGCATCACAGGATGCGACTTTTCTACGCATTTAACTGCGATTATTCTTTGTAGTTCTTCCACATGGTATCAGTAGCCTCTCTTATCGACTCAGTCATATCGTTGATATCGTCCTCGCTCCAGAATTCTTTGTCCTGTCTTAAGAAGGATGTCTTATCGACTCTGTTGTCAAATACTCCAATCGGAACGTTCCATGTTTCGCCGTCTTTTTTGATTGTTATTGTTCCGGGAACCTCTGCGTGTTCTCTTAGGTATTCCATGTCGTCGCATCCGTAGTCTCCGAGCATTACGTTCATCGGAACACCGTGGAAGAGGTTTGATCCCGGATCGTCCGGATTGGCGCGCTCGTTATTCTTTCTCCTGGACTCTTCAGGCGTTACCCAGATATAGAGAATTGCGGCATCGTCCAGAACTTCCTTTGAGAACATAGGAAGAGAATACTGATATCCGTACCCTCCCATGAGCGGCATGCTCGATCCATCAGGACCTCCACGCGCACATTCTATTACGAGTGTCTTTCCATCGTAGTTATCGGCATACTGGACTTCGGTCGCAAGAGTGATTTTCTTTGCTTCCTCTTCAAGTTCCTCTGCAATTTCAACAATGAGTTCGTCATCTAGCATTGCAATCCTGGGTTCTATTCCGGCACCCTTCGCCGCTCTATCTATTCTCTCGAACATTTCCATCGCATAACTCTCGGGATTTATTGCTTCTCTTTTCATCATGCGGCTATAATCCTCGTTAAGGAGCATGATAAGCGTGCCCCAGTCGTAGTCATTAAAGAACGGATCCTCTTCTGACCTATAAAATATTCTAGGTTCACCCCTATCTTCCAACGCATTATCGATAAGACGCATAAAATGCACATAGGGAAAATCGTCGAGCTGCAGATTCTCGCCTATGTGAAATTCTTTCTTAAGTCTCTCGGCCTCGATATTGGCCATAAAGTTTCTCACCTCGGACTTTCCGCTTGCCGGAAGAGCCACAAGCAAGACCGTCTTAAATACTCCGCTTTCAGGTTTCATAGTTTTTCCTTTCGCTTTTTAATTGCTGCACCTGTTTACTTTATTTACAAACGAACCTGATTATCTATGGTGGTTCGCACTTGGATTTACTAAACTCTTATTCTCACATTATACACCGGTTCAAAATCAATTTCACCGCATCCCCTTATATATTCCGCAAGGACATCAACCATATTGGTAAGGTCCTCGCCTATGGTTTCAAGTTTCGCAAGCATCGGATAGTTTCCGCCGCCCGACGCTCTATAATTATTAAGCACTATAGTGAATTCGTCATCATCGTTTATACTCCGTCCGCCTCGCGTGAGCTTTGTTAGTCTCCCACCTCTCGGCCTCGATATCTCCGCCTCATACTCAATCCCATCAAAGATATCATAATTGAAGTGCTGTTCGATAGGTTTTAGATACTCCAGAGACACTTCTATCTTACCATCAGTAGCTTGCCAGAACTCCAGCGTCTTTTCTATGTATTCTTTTAGAACTCGCCCCGTTATTCTCTTCTTTACGAGCGTATTCGGAAAAGCATAAGAACTCACCAAATCTCTCATCGTAATTACAGGTCCCAGCCCTGTTGCTCCTTTAAACAGACTCGATGCCGCGATGTCGGCATCCATTCTCTCCATCTGGACTTTATTTATAAATGTAATGAACTGCGGTTTATCTAATCTTTCTCGTTCTTCGTCGTGAACGAGTAAATCAATTTTGCTTCTTCCAATCGGCATGTCGAGCCATCTTTGACACGCTTCCTCCATTGGCATTACGGCATCAACTATAGCCCGAGATACCGTCGGGATCACAGCATCGACACTCGCCTTCGATACCGTATGCATTACGGCATCGACACTACTTTTCGATGCTTCCACACCCCCAGAAAAAGATATATCAAGCGGAACCAGTCTTGCCTCCATCTTACCCGTCCCCGCTTCCAAATCAATCACGGAAACATAGCTTCCATCGACTCCCGGCTGCAAATAGGCGGTTCTCCTACCTGGATATCTTCCCTGTGCTTCGCCAACTTCCGCGGTGTTTACATCGCCACTGAAGTACACTCCAGCACTTAAAGTATGCTGGTGTCCCATAATAAGCACATCGATTCCATCTATCTCGGTAAGCATTCTATAACCCTGGTTCTCACCATCTTCGCAAGCCGCGACTTCACCTGTTTCAGGACTCCTTTCCAGCCCACCGTGATAACAGCATACAATATAGTCGGGACTGACTTCATCTTTGATTCTCTCCACGGTTTCCTTTGCCAAAAGGAATGCGTCCGGAAATTCAGCTCCCGCCAACTTTTCTTCGCTCTCCCACCTTGTCGTGAAATGAGTCAGAACACCAAAGAATGCGATTCTATATCCTGCAATCTCGCGCACATCGTAATCAAAGCCGAGATTTAGATTGATACATTTGGCTCCGGTTTTCTCTATATGCTTTCTCAGCTCCTCAGAACCGTAGTCAAAATCATGATTCCCCACATTTATATAATCATATTTCATCAAAGCCATCGCTTTTGACACAGGAGATTCATCGAAATCGCTCTCCATTGCACTACTTCTGCCCGATCCATCTTTCTCAGCGTCATGCCCATCATTCTTCATAGGTCTTTGCTGCGCATAATAAAACGACTGGAGCGGCGACCCGTCCAAAGTATCTCCGTTATCGATTAGAATCGTATTCTCGGTACGCAGCTCATCGACAAGCGCCGCGAGTTTTACAAAACCACAATTCAATTCTCTCCCATCCGCATAGCTATGCGGGAGAACTTTCCCGTGCACATCCGATGTTGAGATTATCCTTATAGTGTTTGACATGTTCGATTCTTTCTTTTATCGTATATACGAGGTAATAATATGAATTTCAGAGATCACATCAATTTTCGCGACCTCGGTGGGTACAAGTCCCTAGACGGTCGCCACATAAAACCCGGGCTCCTTTACAGGAGCGGCGGTCTTTATCTCATGAATCAAGAGGAAACCGAATACTTCCTTTCCCTTGGCATACGTCACATCATGGACTTTAGAACCAAGGAAGAAACAGATGCTCATCCGGATCCCGTTTTCCCCGGAATCGAAATGATAAGGCATAGCGGCATCACCACCAAGGGCGGAGAAGAAATTGACTTCTCCCCTACCGGCATGAGTCAAATCGGAGAAAGCGGAATCAATCAGTTAAAGAAACTCAAGGAGTATTACCGAAATATCCCTTTCGACAATGATGCGTTCAAAAACCTGATGGCAATGATTGTCGCACGCGAGGTCCCGCTCGTCTTCCACTGCTATACCGGGAAGGACAGAACAGGCGTATTTGCCATAGTCCTTCTCCTAGCGTTGGGAATCGATGAAGAAACCGTAATGCGCGATTTTATGCTAAGTAATTATTATCATCGAGATGCACTTCTCCGCGCGCTTAATGATGGCGCCGATAAATTCGAAGAGCATCCCGAGGTCAAAGAACTTCTCACCATGTGGTTTGGCGTCTCGGAAGATGTCGGAAGAGAAGTAATATCCGAAATCAAAACGAGATACGGAAGCCCGGAAGAATACTTCATTCGTGAATATGGGCTGGACGAAGATTCTCTTTGGGACCTCCGCGATTTTTATCTCGAATAGGAAATCGAACTTTACTTTCTTCCTCTTGCAAGCCTTGCTCTTATCTTGGTTGATATCCACTCAATCACTATTACGAGTGCCACAAGGCATATTACGAATGCGCCTACGCGGTTCCATCTCGCATTTGCAATCGCATCTGTGAGCGGGAATCCGATACCGCCGGCACCTACTATACCGAGTATCGTCGCGTCCTTTAGGTTTATATCAAATCTATAAATCGCGGTAGATATAAAGCTTGCACTTAGCTGCGGTATTACACCTACCCTTATCTTTTCAAAGGTATTGCATCCCGCTGCATCAAGTGCCTCAAGTACACCAGCGTCCAGGTTTTCTATAGCAGTAATATACATTTTGGACACCATACCAATCGACGCAATAGATTGCGTAACTACACCGCAAAATGCTCCGGGCCCAGTAACTCTTATCCAAATCAGTGCCCAAACGAGTGCAGGAATCGTCCTTATCATCATCGTGATTGATCTAAAGATAAGCGATACCCATCTCGGCACAATATTAGTTGCACTTAAGAACGCAAACGGTATCGCGAGCGTCGCACCGATAAGTGTTCCTAAGAAAGCAATGGATATGGTCTCCAGAAGGAGCATCGGTATTCCCTTTGATGTAAGGTTAAAGAGAAGAAGTGTCTCCGGATGCGTGATTCCGTAGACAATAGCTCTGGCCACGTTAAGTCCCTTCTCTGTTATTCCGTTAAAATTGGAACCTGTATTTCCCCAGATTACGAGCGCCATAACAACGAGAAGAATCAGTATTCTCTTCCAAGCATTTTTAGGTTCGCCGGCGAGCTTTTCCAATATGTTTTCATTATATGTATCCATATCAGCCCTCCTCCCTAAACAATCTTGGCACGAATACGATCGTTAACCAAATCTATCGTCATTACAACAACAAATATCGTAAGAAGAATCATTCCTACGTCGTGATACTGCCTTAAGCCAACTCTTTCGCTTATCAGAAGTCCGAGCCCGCCTGCGCCTACATAACCCAAGATGCTCGAGTTACGCACGTTTAGTTCAAAGCAGTACAGGCAGTTATCAAAGAACTGCGGAAGTATCTGCGGAAGGCATGCGGTCCAGAACGACTGAAGCGTGTTTGCACCAAAGGACGTCATCGCCTCATACGGTCCCATGTCTATCGTCTCTATATTTTCGTAGAGCATCTTTGCTACGATTCCGAATGTAAAGAACGCAATCGCGAGCGATCCCGCAAATGTTCCGAGACCGAATACGAGTACAAAGAAATACGCGTAGACAATCGCAGGAAGCGATCTCACTACCGAAATGATAAATCTTATAATCAATAATGATGGTCTGTTTTTATTTATATTGCTTGATGCAAGAATTGACATCGGAAGCGCCAGAACGCAACCGACAACAGTACCGACGATTGACATCTTGATAGTTCCTATCAGCGGCGAAATAACCTTGGGGAAGAATTTGAAATTTGGTCTGAATATCTGCCCAAGGATTACGCCAAGCTGCCCGAACCTCTTTACTATTACACTGAAATCAAATCCGGTTGCTTTGGCCGCAACGATTATACACAGAACCAGTATCAGCAGAATTATAAACGCTCTGCTTCTCGGTCTATCTATGGAATGTCCATTGTCGAGAACTATATGTTCAGGCTTGAATATGCGATCGAACAATGGGCCTTTCTTTTCATTTGTCATTGTTCAATCACCATTCCTTCAATTTCTATCTTCTCGCCTGCGGTAGGAACTTCTTTACCCATATATACGAGATTAAGAACTTCCTGTGTAACTTCGCTCGTCGGCCCGTCGTAAACTATCTCACCTGCTCTTATCCCTATAACACGAGTCGCATACTTCAGCGCCAAATCAACGTGATGGATATTTATGAAGATGCTGATGTTTAGGTCTTTGTTGATGCGCGCAAAGTCGCTCATTACGACATCTGCGATAATCGGGTCGAGCGATGCAACAGGTTCATCCGCCAATATGATTGACGGATTCTGGTTAAGCGTTCTCGCAAGGGCAACACGCTGCATCTGCCCTCCGGAAAGTTCATCGCAGCGGTTATATGCTTTGTCAAGAATATTAACCTTGTCCAAGGCTTCCAAAGCCTTAATCTTCTGCTCCTTTGAGTAAATACCCAGAAGTGTCTTCCACCAAGGCATATCCGGCACATTGCTCGAAAGCACATTTTTGATTACCGTGGAACGCGACACGAGGTTGAAGGACTGAAAGATCATTCCGATTTTTCTTCTGAACTTTCTGAGTTCCCTTCCCCTTAGTGTCATTACATCCGTTCCGTCAACTATAAGCTGACCATCGGTAATATCAATCATTCTGTTGATGGTTCTTATCAAAGTTGATTTTCCTGCTCCCGAGAGACCGATGATGGCCAAGAACTCTCCCTGTTCAATCTTTAGGTTAACGTGTTGAAGGCCTTTGGTGCCATTGGGGTAAGTTTTGGATACATCTTTAAACTCAATCATAATTCTCTTCCTCTGTCTTATAAAAAATGGAGGATGGCTCTTCCGAGTCCACCCTCCATAAGAACCTCAATCTATTCCTGGATTGCCTTAAGTGCTGAACGCATACCATCATAGTCGGAATCCTGTGCCGGCAGATAACCTTCGTGGGTGTAGATACCGATGATGGCCTTACCCTCTTCAGTACCTGCGATCTCAATCATAGCATCCTGGAATGCCTTGATGAATTCAGGATTGTAAACTTCCGGTTTTGCCTTTGTGATGGCAATTGTATCGTTGTAGATATTGGATGTAACACCGATTACATTGCACTCTTCCCAGATGGAAGCCGGTCTTCCCCAGCCTGCGCCCTTGGAAGTTTCTTTGTCTGCAGGTGTTTCCCAATCTTCAGCATAGTCTGTACGTCCGTCTGCATAGCAAACTGTGATGTCAACCTGCTCCGCAGCGAGCTTCTGGAATGCTCCGGCGTAATTGTCCTGAATTGTATTGGAGAGGTCTGTAAGCTTCTTGCCGTCATAGTTGTCCATAAGCCACATCGTCGGGAACGAATATCCTGCGTTCGATGTCGGGTTGGAAGAAATGCACCATGTAGCGCTGTCAAGATCTTCCCATGTGAGAGCTTCGCCGGCAGCTACCTTTGCAGCGAGTTCCTGTCCCTTTGGCGATGGACCGGCGTAGATGAGTGCCTTGTAATAAGCAACCTGATCTCCAGATCTCTGTGTCTGGTTCTCAACGCCATTCCAATCCTGCGGATTCATTGAATCATTCGAAAGTCCTGCGCGTGTAGCTGTAAGGATTACATCAACTTCGTCGGAATATGTGATGTATGTGCCCGATGGCAGCCATGCAAGATCAACGGAACCAGCGGATAGAGCTTCGCCTGCAGCTTCGAATGAGCTGGAAACGGAGATATCAACCGCGCTTACGTTGTAACCACGCTTGCCGAGCTGTTCAATAAGAAGATCGCCGAGACCATCCGTTGTTGTGATGATTTCTTCAGCAGGTCTTGATGGAACGAACTGCAATTTAAGTTCTCCGAGATCGATAGCGGCAGGAGCTTCCTCTCCGCCACCTTCTTCTTTGCTACCTTCTTCGGACTTTTCCGGTTCTTCCTGCTTTGGTTCTTCCTTCTTTCCGCAAGCCGTGAGTGCGGTAAGTACAAGAACTGCTATCAGAAGAACTACGAGTAATTTCTTCTTCATGCTTCCTTATCCTCCATTAATAACAACTAATATTCGTGCTGCGGTTAGTCGCAACACCATATATCTTGTGTTTGTATCCAATATGGGTACCCTCTAATTATAATCCTCAAAATCAATAAATGGAAGTGTTAAAAATCACAAAACGACACAAAAAAACCGACAATAAAAGCCATTTTCTGTCAGTTCGTTGCATGAATGATTGCATAAAAAAATGATGCCGATTGCTTATCTATTTGCGCTTCATGCGCCTTGGCCTCGCTCGCTACATCCAACTATTGATGCAACTATCGCGACTGACCCTTTCCTTGCAATCGACATCATTTAAGGTAATTCTTTGTTACTTCCTTTGGACCCACCTCCTATCTTGGCTTGATACTTCTCAGGGTATCAAGTTATTTTCCGGATGCCACCTTGGCATCCCTTCTTTCTTGTCCCTTTCCTTGACTATATTGTAGCACTTGGTTCAGTAGATGTAAAGAAGTTTTTTAATTTTTCTGAAAATTTATTTTTATAGTTTGAGGGTTGAAATTTCAACCCTCAGATAGTTTGCATCACAATTCTTACGCGAACTGCTGATAAATGGCCCTTATCGCATTCTCGTAATCCTTCTCGTCCACGGCCAAAATCATATGCAGGTTCCCCACCCCGTGATCGAGGAATTTGATATTAATCCTGAGTGCCGCAAGAGCAGATAGAATCTTGATTGCTATATTCGGCGATGTTCCCATATCGCGACCTACGACGCCTATCATGGCGAGGCCTGCTACCACTTCTGCAACTGCGCCTTCCATAGTATTCTTTATTTCAGAAATCGCTTCCTCAACCGCAGCCTTGAACGATTCCTTTACGAGGAAAGTCATGGAGTCGACCCCCGTCATCATGGTCTCTATCTTGATTCCCTTTTCCGCAAATGAATCGAGAACCTTTTCCCTTAGATTCGCATTCTCGTTTAGATGCGCAAGCTGCACCGTAACACTCATATAGCCCTTCGCACCCGAGAGTCCGGATATATCCTGCGCATCGCTATAATACCTGGCATTGTTTACTATCAGTGTCCCCGCATCGCTCGGCGAATTGGTATTCTTAATATTGATTGGAATACCCTTGCTCGCAACCTGGAACACCGTATCAGCGTGGAGAACCTCCGCACCTAGATACGAGAGCTCCCTAAGCTCCCTATACGTAATCAAAGGAACCGAAACCGGCTTCTCCACAATTCTCGGATCCGCCATGAGAAGTCCGGATACGTCCGTCCAGTTTTCGTATAGATCCGAACCCGTTGATGCAGCAACTATAGCGCCCGTGATATCGGATCCTCCGCGGCTGAATGTCTTGATTTTTCCGTCAGGCATGCTTCCGTAGAAGCCCGGAATGACTGCAAACTCATGGTTAAACAGTTCGTCGCCGAGGATTCTCTCCGTGGTTTCTTTGTCGTAGTTTCCTTCGTCATCAAATTTGATGAACTCTCCTGCATCTATGAAATCAAAGCCCATATACTTTGCGAGAAGCTTGGCACCGATATATTCACCCCTGCTAGGAACGTAATCGAGTAACTCCTCCGCAGTTTCTGTACTCAGTTTCTTTCTTATCTGATCGACTTCAGACTCGACATCAAACTCAATACCAAGCTCATCCGCAATACCCTTATATCTTTCTTCTATTAGATTAAGATACTCATCTGACTCTGTATTTCCTCCTGCAGCCCTCGCCTTAAGAAGCAAATCCGTAATCTTTATGTCTTCCGAGTTTCTCTTTCCCGGCGCAGACGCAACGACGAACCTTCTTCTCGCATCTGACTTTACGATATCCGCGACCTTCTTGAACTGTCCGGCATCCGCAAGTGAACTTCCGCCGAATTTTACCGTAATAAGATCAAAGTCATCTGTCACGAGCTCGTGCTTTGGCGTGTTTCCCGTCTTGATATCGTTAAGGTCAAACGGCGTCGACTGATACACAAAATAGTTAAGCCAATTCGAATACAGAAGATTGGCACAGGATCTCCACGAAACCTGCGGCTCTTTTGACGGATCGTCTTCGGGGAAATAGTTATACGGAATCTTTGTCTTAGGATCAACCGCGAGGTCCCTTATGTATTCCCTCTCGAGTGTATCGCCATCGTATTCAGAGTGCCCTGTAATGAATATTTGCTTATCGTCCACAGACTTAACGGCAAATATTCCTGCCTCCGAAGACGTTGAAATTACACGCAAGTTAGGATTTGAAAAAACCGCTTCCTCGTCAAGTCCCGTATACCTGGAATGCGGAACATAGAACTCGTCATCGAATCCTCTAAAAAGCATTCCTGTTTTGTATTCCAGGGTGTGAAGAAAGACACCGAATTTCTTTTCCGGAAGAACTCTCTTCTTGATTCCATAGTGATAATAGAGTCCCGCCTGCGCACCCCAACAGATGTGGAATGTACTGTGGACGTGAGTCTTGGACCACTCCATAATTTCGCAGAGCTCATCCCAGTATTCAACCTGCTCAAACTCCATGAGTTCAACCGGAGCACCTGTTATTATCATGCCGTCGTAATACTTGTCCCTAACCTGATCAAATGTCTTGTAAAAAGCAATCATATGCTCCTGCGAAACATTCTTGGCCTTATGAGAGCTGGCCTGAAGGAGCTCAAGCTCAACCTGAAGCGGAGAGTTTCCGAGAAGCCTCGTAAGCTGCGTCTCAGTTTCCACCTTGGTAGGCATGAGGTTTAAAATGAGTATCTGAAGCGGACGGATATCCTGGGTCATGGCCCTTGTATCCGTCATCACAAATACGTTTTCCTTGGTCAAAATCTCAACCGCAGGCAGATTGTTCGGTACTTTAATTGGCATATAATCACCTTCTCTTGTCCAAATTAGCGCATTAAAGCAATTTCCGTATAGTATATCACAATTAAATCAAAAGAAAACATTGAATTATCAAGTTTTTTCTTGATTTTTTATACTTCCTCATATATAATTCTCTCTGCACGTTGATTTTCTATTATGAAAAGCCAGAGAATCTATAAAGTGGGGTGATGAATCGTGGCAAATATTAAATCAGCAAAGAAAAGAATCAAAGTAATCGACAAGAAGACCGCTCGTAATAAGCGTGTCAAAGACCATGTAAAGGAAAGCCTCCGCGCATTCGAAGATGCTATGGCATCCGAGAATCTTGATGAAGCTTCCAAGAAGCTCGTTGCCGCTGAGAAGGAACTCAAGCAGGCAGCCAGTAAGGGAACTCTCAACAAGCATGCGGTTTCCCGCAAGGTAAGTCGTCTTACAAAGAGATTCAACGCTGCAAAGGCAGCAAAGTAAGCTCACCCGTCCCCACCAGTGTATAAGTTAAATACACAAACGAGAGCTAAGCGATGGAGTGTCTCCCATCGCTTTTTCTTTTTTACAAGTATAAGTTATTCGCCTCACGAGTCCTCGTAACGGACAATTACATACTCAATAAAATTGAACCTCTGGAGGGTTGCATCAATGATTCCTCGCTTACGCTCGTCACTGATGCCAACCTCACAGAGGTTCTGCATTTATTTCGTGTAATTGTACCCGTCACTGCGGAAATGTTCGTAAAACCACCCTCATTTTCGCTAAAGAATAATCAATTAATCGTCATAAGCGTTTACCGGGGCGTCGAATGGGAAGGTTGGCATGGGTTCAAGTTTGAATTTGTTTAGGCGGTGCTTTTGGTCTATGAGTTCTTTTGTTGCGGGATCGTCGCAGATGCCGGTTCTTATGTAATTATCGAGTACCTCGTATGAGAAGCCGAGGTTTTCTTCGTCTGTTAGGCCTGTTAGTCCGTCAATTGGAACTTTTTCGACGAGTTCTTCCGGAAGTCTGAGTACGCGGCCGACGGCCTTTACTTCCTGGACGGTTAGCTTAGCGAGAGGACTAAAGTCACCTGCGGCATCACCGTACCTTGTGGAGTAGCCTACCCAGTCCTCAGATAGATTGCATGTGTTTGCGACGCGTCCGTTCACGGATTGCGATACCGCATAGGTCATCGCCATTCTTATTCTCGCAGGGAGATTAATGATTGTCTGTCTACTTATCTCCACATCCACGTTTTCTTCTATCTCCGCGATTGCGGCATCGTATATATCCTTTATGTTAATCGTTATGTGCTTAATTCCGAGATGATTGACAAGAAGATATGACTTGTCTATATCCTCCTGTTCGCCGTTCGGAAGAAGTACTCCTAACACCCTGTCCGCACCAAGCGCGGCTACACATATCGCTGCCGTTACGGAACTATCTTTTCCTCCACTAATTGCAACAACGGCATTGCTGTCCTTGCCGTTGTTATCAAAAAAGCTCCTTATCCAACGGACTATCTCGTCGGCTATTCCTTCAGCATCAAATCTATACATTTGAATCTCCCTTTTCAAAGGGGACGGTGCCATCTTGCGAATACCCGCAAATTGCACCGTCCCCGTATCGCTCATCTAGGTATGTCTCCACCCGAAAGGTGTTCATCATAGACGGCTCGCTCACCGCCTACGAACTTAGGACGCGTTCTCGCGCATACAACGTGAGCGCAGCCTATCTCCTTTGTTGCTATTCTAACCGGAACGGCAACAGGCTTTAGATGCATTCCGATAATCGTATCGCCTATGTCTATTCCTCCTGCGGCACGCACACTTTCAACCGCAACCGGATTATTGAGATTCTCATATGTCGTTACGGCAAACGAACCTCCCGCGTGAAGCTGCGGCACAACATTAACTATGTCCTGTCCGGGGAGAAGCGCTTCTCTCTCGATTATAACCGCTCTGTTTAGATGCTCGCAGCACTGCGCGGCAATGAAGATTCCTCTTTCATCCAGCGCGGGTTTAATAGCTTCGTAAACAGCCTTTGCCGCATCTATGTCAGAACCACGTCCTATATGCTCGCCCTTGATTTCACTCGAAGAACATCCTACTATGAATATGTCGCCCTTCTCCATATGTGATTTTTCGAGGAGCTCTTTTATTGCGCTCTCCGCCTGCTTTTTTATATCCTCGTAAGTCATTTTTTCTTCCTGTTCTATCGCTTTGCTCGTTCTTATGCAGCGACTTTTATGGTATGGCGACTAACTATACTTGCGACTTATTAGGGCCGCCAAATCTTCTGCCATCTCCTTGATTGCGTCCAAGTCTTTTCCTTCTATCGTAACTCTTATGAGAGATTCCGTGCCCGAGACTCTTACGAGGACTCTTCCCTCGCCTGCAATCTTTTCTTCAATATTTTCAACAGCTGTTCTTATCTCAGAATCTCTTATTTGATCCTTAAGCATAAATGCTTTTTTCTTTTCGTTATCCACTCTCGCATTTACGAGAACCTGTGGAAATAGTTCTATTTCTCTCGCAAGCTCTGATGCTTTCTTGCCCGAGTTAATCATTGCTTTCATGAACTGAAGAGAAGAAAGCGTTCCATCTCCCGTCGTAGTGTAATCCGTAAAGATTATATGTCCCGACTGTTCTCCTCCGATTACACTTCCGGTTTCTCTCATTGATTCAATTACATAGCGATCCCCAACCTGCGTAACATCAACATCACACTCGATGACATCCTTGCAGTACTTATGGAAACCCACATTGCTCATCACCGTTGTCGTAACTCTGTTTCCGTTGAGTTTCCCCTGATCTTTAAGCATCTTTGCGCAGATACATATTGTCTGATCGCCATCAATTATGTTCCCGAGTTCGTCCACAACGATCAATCTATCAGCATCGCCATCATACGCCATACCAACATCGGCTCCAATTTTGACTACGAATTCCTGAAGCTTTTCCGGATGCGTTGATCCTATATCCCGATTTATATTTACTCCATCAGGTTCATTACCGATGACGTGAACATCTGCACCAAGTTCCCTATAGACCTTTGGTGCAGTTTGGAATGCCGCTCCGTTCGCACAGTCAAGCGCTACGGTCATTCCATCAAGTCTCTTATCAATCGTCGTAAGTAGATAATCACAGTATAGATCCGTGGCACTCTCCTCTTTTCTCAGGCACTGGCCAATGCCGTCTCCCGTGATATTGCTCGCAACGTTTATACCTCTTGCAATGATATCCTCTATCTTCTCTTCGATGAGATCGTCGAGTTTGTATCCCTCTCCGTTAAAGAATTTAATACCGTTATATTCAAACGGATTATGCGATGCGGAAATCACCACACCCGCATCCGCATGATAGTATCGCGTAAGGTATGCAATCGCGGGCGTTGGAAGGATACCTACCTTTATTACGTTTCCGCCAACGGAAAGAATGCCTGCGCAGAGAGCATTGTCAAGCATGTCGCCTGACTTTCTAGTATCCTTGCCAATAATGAAAAGCGGACGCTTGTTGTTCTTTGACAGAACCGTTGCCCCTGCTTTACCTAAATCAAAGGCCAATTCCGGAGTCAGCTCATAGTTTGCTATTCCTCTTACTCCGTCCGTTCCAAATAAAGTTCCCATTCACTTCTCCTTTACGCACAAAGTCCGGACTAAGGCGTTCATTACGCCTCTGTCCAGACTTTCCCTAAATCAGTCGTTATTTTCGTTGGTCCCTGCAGTACCGTTTGAATTGTTCGCATCTTGACCACTGGTTACTGTATCCATATCAACGTTAATGGTTTTCGGCTCAACGCTTATTCCGATAACCTCTTCGTTGCACTCAGCTAAGAGTTCTACACTTCCCGAAGCGTTAAGCTTGCTTACATCCACGGACAGCGAAATCGAATCCTTTTCAAGTGCGTCTAAAACAGACTGTCTATCCGATACCTTCACGATTACTTCCAGATTGTCCGAGAGCTTGTACTCTGTTCCTTCCTTGGCGCCTTTGATCGTAATTTCTTCTGCCTTAAATATAATACTCTTTTCTACTATAGGAACTATACTTACAGAAACCACCGGCTTTTCACCCTCCGCAAGCGTTATTCCTTCAGGAAGCGAGAGTTTGATTTCAATTTCGGAATCCTCTTTGACATTAGATAGATTGACAGCGGAATTCAATTTCTCTACGCTCGCAAGAATATCTATATTCCCAAAAATCTTGACCGTTTCCGGTGCCACTTTATCAATAATATGCTTATCTTCTTTTCCGTACGTATAAGATATTTCAAGAGGCACTTCTTTTGATCTGGCAAGTATAGACGTAACAGATACGCTTCTCTGCGAGAGGTTTATCCCCGAAACCTCCTTGCCTGATACGTCCACCGGATAGAGTTGGCAAGTCACTGCAGAAAGCTTCTCACTTACACTCGAAGCATCTATCACACCGCTTACATTTGCAACCTTATCGACAAGTGACTCCGCACCGCTAACAATTACCTGGGTTGAGCTTATGTTAACCGTGCTCCCTTGGTCTCCGGGTTTAAAATCACCCACGTACGAAATCTCTATTCCAACAGGTTTTTGAGAAAGATTCTCCACATTGACAATCGTCCTCGTTATGCTCGGTTTGTTTACAGTAATTCCACTTGGAACCCTGATGCTAATACTCATCTCGTTCTCGCCCTTTTGAGCAGAAGCCACATTAACCGTAGCCGAAATATCATTTGGCGTAATATCTCCGAGTATAGCTCTTGCACCGGAAATCTCGAGGCTTATGAATTCATCTTCAGCCCCAGATATCGCAAGCCCTCGTTCGTTCAATGTGTCCTCATAGGTATATGTGATTGGAATATTTCGAATTGTCTTGGTCTTGGAAGGATTTACCTCTCCAACAACATATCCCCAAATCAATACTGCCGCAAGGAGTGCTATGATCAATCTTGCCGTCTTACTGTTCAGCACTTTGATCACCTCCCGTAGCAGACTTTATTCTCGAAAAAAAGCCTCTGCGATCCTCTTCCTCGGCTAGATATAGATTCAGAAGAATCTTCTCGAGTTCTTTTGCGTCAAGGAATCTTGTGAGTTTGCCTTCCTTTGCCATGGAAATAACGCCGTTCTCCTCGCTCACTATCAATGTCGCCGCATCGGAGTTCTCGGTTATTCCTATAGCTGCTCTATGTCTCGTTCCCAGTTCTTTGTTTAAATCGAGCCTACCCGATAGTGGTAGCACGCAACCCGCAGCATAGAGCCTGTCGTTTCTTATAATTGCCGCACCGTCATGCAACGGTGAACCCTTGTAGAATATGTTCCCGAGGAGTTCCGCAGAAACATCGGCATCCAGAACAGTTCCACTCTCAGCTACATCTCCCAAAGTAACTTGGTTTTCAAGAACTATGAGCGCACCTGTTCTTGTTGCCGAAAAATTATCTACTGCCTCTACGATTGCATCTATAACTTCTTTGGCTTTGCTCTTGTCCAGCCTCGCAAGCCGTCCGGTCAGTATTGAACCTCGCCCCATATACTCAAGCGCTCGCCTGAGCTCAGGTTGAAAAATGATTATGATGGCGATAAGGCCAAATGTGGTAGCTCCCTTCAAAATCCAGTTCAGGGCATTTAGTTCAAAGAAATCCGACAACAAGAAAAGCGCAGCAAGCACGATAAGTCCCCTCACCAGCTGCTGCGCTCTTGTTTCTTTGATGAATCCCAGTACCAGATAAATTATGAAGGCAACAACAATTACGTCCAATACGTCCGCAATACCTATGTCACTTGTTATGTTGGCAAAAAAGTCCTTCATCATTTAACCCTTATGATTTTCTTCCCCTTGCAATAACCTTAGGCATCCCCTTGCCTTTATAGCCTTAACATCTTTAGTCTTAATTATTCGGCCGTTTGCTTATTCGGCCGTTGTCAGAAGACCGTAGTCCTCATCGTTTCTCTTGTAAACCACGCTGACCGATTTAGTATCCACATCCTCAAATACGTAGAAGTCGTGTCCGCTCATTTCCATTTCGAGGGTGGCTTCCTCTACGCTCATCGGCTGGAGGAATAATCTCTTAGTCTTAACAACCTTGGCTTCCGTCTCGTCCTCCACTGCAGGAATCTCTTCGAATCTAACCGAATGATTGTCCTGATATTTTTTCTGGAGTTTGCCCTTGAATTTGGACATCTGACGAGAGAGTTTATCTATGGCCTTGTCCAGGCCTTCGTAAATATCGTCAGCCACCTGCTCGGTTCTGAACTGAGCACCCTTGGCATTGATGTTGATTTCGATTTTTTCTTTGTTCTTCTCTTGGGATAATACTACCTTTGCATCGATGTCGTCAGAAAAATACTTTTCCAATTTCTCGAGCTTCTTGTCAATGGTATCTTCCAAATGCTGATATGTGTTGAAATTTTTACCGGTAATTTTGATGTTCATCCGATACCTCCTTAACTTTGCCCCTGATGGAGCGACACTTTTTTCTATTCTATCATATATTTATGGAAAACAAAAGACGCGACCCCATAAAATCGCGACTTTTCAACAAAAAAACACGTTTCTTCAAGATTTCGTCACAAAGGACCCATTGGGACTGCCTGCCTGACCTGGTCTTTGCCCCCACACTTGCCTTTATCGGGTTTCCCGAGGACTTACTTCTAAACTATGCCATGATCACTACAGCCTCTTGCCGTAGCTTACGTGGATCCCTTTGCCCATAGCTGGCTTGGATTTTCAACCACAGACACAGACAGTCCCAATAGGTCCTTATTTAACTATTACCGTTAGCGATTATGCCATCTTGTGGCTTGGCGATTATGCTTTCTTGTGGCTGGACGATTATGCTTTCTTGTGGCTGGACGATTATGCTTTCGTTCTGCTCCACTCTCTTCCCGCAAAAGCAATTAGACTTATGCTCTTGGGATTGGCCGATTCCAACGCCCGCTTGCACTCTCTTGCGGTGCTCCCCGTCGTATAGAAATCGTCTACGAGCATTATATCCTTATTGCGAATCAAATCAATACCCTCTTTTGCGAGTTTAATGCTCCCCCTTATCGTATCCGCTCTCTCCGCCGGACCTAGCCCTCGCATTGCCTTTGTCTCTTTGGTTCTAATGAGTACATCCGCCATGTCCCACCCCATCTTCTCCGCAAGGTATTTACCTATAAGTTCCGATTGGTTGAAACCTCTCGCAAAGTATTTGTTATCGTGGAGAGGAACCGGAACGATTAAGCACTTCTTATGTGCATCAGCAAATTCATCGCTATCTCTACTCTGGCTCTTGCCATTGTTTTTGTTTTTGCTCTTGCAATCGCTATCGATAGCATTGTCGCCGCCTACATCAATCGCATCATCTTCCAAACTCCTTAGTCTGTCCGCCATGATGCTCGCAATGTCTCTCGCAATATATCGATGTCCGTCGTATTTAAATGCAAAGATAATGCTTCGCTCGTATATTCCGTAATCGACACAGCGCATCACACGCATCTCGTCAATCACTTTTGGTTCATCCACATTCCACCTGATATGCTCCATGCAGTGATCGCAGAGCGAATAGCTTCTCGTCGAGTCGATAATGTTTCCGCAGCAAATGCAGTAAAGAGATTGCGGAAAGACAATCGATGTTATTGAAGCTGCAGCAACAGCAGCGATTCGTAAAATGCGATCCGATAACACAGCAATAGACTTTTCAATGCGGTTTGACTTCGTGCTCTTGGCGTGCTCGGTGCCATTGGTATAAACGCTTTCTTCTTTGTCGCTTTTCATTTATCAAGTCTAACCGACAAATGTGTAGTTTCGGTGTCAAATGTTGTATGAGATTTTGCCATACAATTCGCCTTACATGTTAAGCAATAATCTATCTTGCCTTATATATCACAAGTTCCGGATTCCTTCCTTCCGCCTCGTATGTGCATATTAGAATGAAATCCATATTAGCGAGAACACCAAAACATCTGTCTCCGCCAAATTCTGATTCCAATTGATTTCCGAGATAGGTGGTTTGATCGTTTAAGAATTTCACCTTTGCTCCGCTTGGCAGCATGTACTCAAGATTAACATAGCTTCCAACTAGTGCGTTCAGTGACTCCACCTCAGGCATCCCCTCGACATTAAGATCATTAATCTCCTGAATAAGCTTTTTCTTAAACTCTTCGAACTCGCCGCTATCGCTTAGTTCATCATATTTCTTCCAATAGTTTAGAGTCGGCAATTTCTCTTTCATGTATGTGCGAGCCTCTTCTTCTGTAAATCCTTGCGCCACCATATGGGGAACGCATACGTCAATCAAATTATCCATATCGCTATATGTATAAGTTCCGTCTGCATAGCACCACTGACAGTAATCCTCATTTGGAGTACCATCCTTGTCCCTTCCGATAATCCCATCATCCATCGGCATTCCACAGCATTGGCAAATTAACTCCCTGGGCGACCCCAGTAAAGTGTTTATTGAGACATCAAAAAGCTTTGATAATAGCTTAAGCGTTTCCGTATTTGGCACCGCACTGCCATTCTCCCAACGGGACACAGCCTGACGCGTAACAAAAACCTTTTCTGCAAGTTCATCCTGTGAAAGACCGTTCTTTGTTCTCAGTTCATATAGAATTTCTTTTGTACTCATAGGAATTCCTCCTCACGATATATTCTAATGCGTATATTCTAACGCGTATATTCTAATGCGTATATTCTAATGCGTATATTCTAATGCGTATATTCTAACGCGTATATTCTAACGCGTATATTCTAACACGTATAAATAAATAAGCACGCAACAGTTTGTTGCGCTCTACACCTCTTGTCATGCATAAACTTCCTTTACCGCGGTTTTGAATACAATCGCCAAACTTGTGGCAAAACGCAATTTTTATAGACTTACTTGTGTCTAGAGAGAAAAACCTTGTTTTGCCACAGGTTTTGCATAGAACAAAGGTATTTTCTGTGGCAAAATGCAACTTTTATAGACTTACTTGTGTCTGTAGAGAAAAACCTTATTTTGCCACAGGTTTTGACCTTTGCCACAGGTTTTGACCTTTGCCACAGGTTTTGACCTTTACCACAGGTTTTGACCTTTGCCACAGGTTTTGACCTCTGCCACAGGTTTGCACTCTGTCACAGTTTTCGACCTTAACAGTGCGCTTGCCACTATAACTATTGTAAGGTTCACATGCCAAATAAAACTTTCATATATACGGCACAATGCTAGTTTTAATAATATTGTCTATTGTTCGCGCGTTGATTCCGCCGCCTCGCTCATCCACCGTGACAATTAAGTTTTCATTAAGAACAAAGCCGGTCATCCAATACAGTCTCAACTTGCTTGCGTTTGTTTCAAAGTATTCATCGTTATCCAGTAACCCTAAATGCTCCCATATGACAATGCCTTTCTTTGTTTTGATTGTGAAGTCTGGCACTCTGATAATCCTAAATCCTTTTTCATCCTTCAATTCCAAACGTTCTTCATACATATACTCAATGGAATATTGGCTGAGCAAATTACAGATAATCGCTTCTGATTTTGATCTGACTTGCAGGCCATCGCTAGACATTATCGTGGTCTTGTTGGCAAAGTCTTTACCCTTTGATGCTATGCGAGCCGATGGGGTTCCCTTGTCAATCAAAAATGCATTGGTCGGCGACATACGGATTATTCTCTGCGACAATTCCGGAAGACTGATAATAATATCTTCGAAATCGAACGCCTTATAGCGCGCCGATAAACGTTTCAGATGCTTTATGTTGTTCTGTAAAATGATAGCTAATTTTGTGTTGTACTCGTTACCGATATAGTTAGCAGCCTCGCCTGACTCAACCGCACCAATAACGACCTCCTCGCTCCTACGCCGACCCGCGTCGTCAACGTAACGCCGTTGTTTGACAAGAACTTTCTTGCCCTTGGGACCTCTCAGTATCATCGATCCTCGATAGTCATCGCTATCCTTGCTTCTCTCTATCGCAACCTTCAGAAGTCTTTCTTCTCGGGCTATTTCGTCATTAATCTCATTTAAAAATCTAAACATACCTGCTCCTTGTTCTCATTTTTCCCTTATGCCAAAAAAACAGCCCACAGCATAATAACATACTCTTTATAAAAGTAAAGCCGCAATTTCATTTTTTATTATGAAAAACCCTTGTGGGATTCTGGCTGGGTTGTAAGTCTGCCTGAGTTGCTTGCTGCCCCTAACTATTTTTCTACGGTATTTAATAGAATGCATCTTTGCCATATATCATCCCATTTTTTCTACGCGAAATCTGTGGCAAAACAGGTTTTTTCCCGCCAGACACAAGTAAAGCTAAAAAAAGCGTTTTGCCACAGAAAACACATTTGTCTGTGGCGAAATCTGTGGCAAAACAGGTTTTTTCTCGCCAGACACAAGTAAAGCTAAAAAAAAGCGTTTTGCCACAAGTTTGGACCTCATACAAAAGAGGCCTCACTGCGTAATGGTGTGGTTTTGCTACACAAAAATGAGATGGCATAGCCATCCCATTAATGAACATCTATTATGGAACCATCTAGTCTTCAATTGGGTTTATTAACATCGCGCGGAGGATTCCGGGCGGATCGTAGTCGCGCTTTCCGGCTCCCATTCCGACTCTCTCTATCGTGAATGATTCAGGAAGTTTCTTGCTTGTAATTGTTGCCGCGAGTAAAGCAGCTCCTGTCGGAGTTACGAACTCACCTTCTCTGTCCACTATCTTGAGCGGGAGTTTATATGCTGCGGCGATATTTGAAACTGCGGGAACCGGAACAGGTATTACTCCATGCTGGCATCTTACGCTTCCCGTGCCCTCGCTTATCGATTTTACTATAACCTCATCAACCCCGAGATTGTCGAGGCATACTGCGGCCGCAACCACGTCAACTATCGAATCGATTGCGCCTACTTCGTGGAAATGAACTTCGTCTATGGAAATGCCATGCGCCTTAGCCTCAGCCTCCGCAAGTATATCAAAAGTTCGATTCGCGATGCTCCTAGCATTATCCGTAATGTCCAAATCATTAATAATAGCTTTTATGTCGCTCGGATTTCTGTGCACGTGCGCATGGTGATGGTCGTGTGTGTGTTCATCATCGTGGTCGTGATGACCGTGGCAATGATTGTGCGAATGCTCGTGACCATATAGATATTCCATATCGTGGTCGTGAGTCTCGTGCTCCGCATCGAGCACCACATCAAAGTCGCAGCAGTCGAGCCCCGACTTCTTAACACGACTAATCTTAATTTCAAAGCTCTCGTCTTTGATTCCCTTAAGTGCCTCAAGTAAAACTTCTTCCGACGCACCGGCATCGAGAAGCGCCGCAACTGTCATATCGCCGCTTATCCCTGTATTACATTCAAAATACAAAACTCTTTTCGACATTCTTCTCCCTCTTATTTCCTTATTGCACAATCACAACTCAGCCAAATCTCATATGAATATTCTATCACATGCCCATTCCATCACGGCCACCATCAAAGTTTCTTCTCGCCGCTCAGAACCTGTGCGAGCCTTGCCCTGAGTCCCGAATATCTTTCTTTGATGCTGTTGTTATCTACCATTGCCTGGACTCGTCTAAATGATCCGCAGAGTACAACAGCCTTCTTTCCTCGAGTTACGGCGGTGTACAGAAGATTC
Source organism: Bacillota bacterium (assembly GCA_017612585.1). Classification (GTDB taxonomy): domain Bacteria; phylum Bacillota; class Clostridia; order Peptostreptococcales; family Anaerovoracaceae; genus Eubacterium_B. Next base: position 24,404 of record JAGAFN010000008.1, read on the forward strand.
CTCGTCGCTAGCATCGGCGGAACATTTGTAATCGGCATTACCACTACGGGAAATTCGCTGCCCTGGCTCTTGTGGACGGTCAATGCATAGGCGAGTTCCAGCTCCTCTAGTCCCGCAGCATCGTACTCGACATAGCGATCCTCATCAAAGATTACCGTCACTTTGCCGTACTCGTTATCTATATTACTTATATATCCCATGTCGCCGTTGAATATCCCCTCTCCTTCGGAGAAATCGCGGCGGCGTCTCCAACCGATCTGATAATTGTTCCTTATCTGCATGACTTTGTCTCCCTGACGGAAGATGCGGTCACCGTGTTTCTTCTCGGGTTTATCCGGGGCCGGCGGATTCAGTTTTGATTGCAGAAGCTTATTTAGCGCAACCGTTCCAAGCTCATTCTTTCTCGTCGGCGTAAGAACCTGAATATCTTTCTTTGGATCGAGTTCGCTATAGTATGCGGGAAGTCTCCTTTCAACGAGGTCAACAACCAAATCCGAAATCGCACTATCTCCATTCGTTTCCATGAAGAAGAAGTCCTTTCCCTTCTCGTTCACATATGGGTATTCGCCCTTGTTTATTCTATGTGCATTCACGACGATTAGGCTTTCTTCCGCCTGTCTGAATATCTCCGTGAGCCTTGTAACTCCGACAAACTCGCTGTCTATCACGTCGTGAAGAACATTCCCCGCACCGACCGACGGAAGCTGGTCGCTGTCACCGATTAGAATTAATCTCGTTCCTGTCTTAATCGCATCAGTGAGTGCAGCCATTAGTATGACATCTATCATCGACGCTTCGTCTATCAGAATCACATCGTAGTCCAACTGATCATCAGCATTCTTTTTGAAACGCATGTCATCGATTTCTTCTGAGTAATAGTATTCGAGAAGCCGATGAATAGTCTGTGCAAATCTTCCGCTCGTCTCTGTTATTCGTCTTGCCGCACGTCCTGTCGGTGCTGCGATTGCGGTTTTTAGTCCGCTCTTTTCAAAGATATTTATAATCGCATTTATTATCGTAGTCTTACCAGTACCCGGACCACCCGTGATTACGGATACGCCATCTGCAACGGACGCCGTAACCGCTCGCTTCTGTTTTACAGAAAGCTCAATTCCGTTCTCTACTTCCGCCTGACGTATCATATTGTCGAGGTTTGTCGCAATAGGTTTAAGCGTAGCCCCACTTATTCTAATCAAATTCGCAACTACTCTTAATTCAGCGGCATAATACGAGAAGAGATAGCAAACGTCCTCGCCATCGAGACTATCTACTTTGATGCCGCCGTCAAATGCGAGCTCAACGATTCCCTCATCTATGCGTTCACCCGAAACATCGAGAAGTTCTGAAACCATATTCTTAAGGCGCTCGCGCGGAAGATAAGTATTCCCTTCTCCTGCTGCATACTGAAGCGCAAATCTTATTCCGCTGTTAACTCTGAAAGGGCTGTCGTCCGTGACTCCCATCATGCGACCGATTTGATCGGCCTTCTTGAATCCGAACCCAGGAACCTCATCGATTAGCCTGTATGGATTCTCTTCTATAATTGCGAGCGCATCCGCGCCGTAAGCCTTGTATAGTCTCATCGCCTGCGCCGCGGAGATTCCGTACTCCTGAAAAGCGAGGCTCACCTTGGCGAATTCTCTTCGCTCGGCAAATGATGCGCGAATCGTCTCTGCGGTCTTATCGCCTATTCCTTTGACAGTCGTAAGCTTCTCCGGTTCTTCGTCTATAATGCGAAGCGTATCCTCTCCGAATGCCGAAATTAAGTTCGCTGCGGTCGACGGTCCCACACCCTTTATCATCCCAGAACTCAAGAAATCAAATATTGCATCGATTCCTGTCGGCATGACTTCTTCAAATTCCGTAAACGCAAACTGTTCGCCGTAAGTGCTGTGTTGCTTAAACGTTCCGCGAAGTTTAAAGCGCGCCCCCTTATGGCAAACCGGAAGATTTCCGACAACAGTAAAATACTCCGTCTCCGTTTCCATCACGGCGACAGTATATCCGTTTTCTTCATTCCTGAAGATTATTTCCGCTATCGTTCCTGTTCTTTCTTCCATTTGATTATATGCTTTTGAATGATGTGCTCGCTCCTTGCAATGATAATGCGCTCCGATAGCTCATCACAAAACTCTTCAATGTCTTTAATAAAAATTTGCCCGATGGTTCACATCGGGCTTTTTGCTATTCCTCTTCGGGTTCGCGTTCCGGGTAATACGGCATGAACGAAGGTCTGTAAATCTTTCTTCCATCAAGCGTCCTCACCCTCTCGGAGAATGCACCCGGCGCGAGATTGCTTATCGCCTCTTCCATATCGTACATGCGTGCGTCCATGATATCCAAATAATGCAGGAGCTCCGCCTCCGGGAACATCGGACGTCTCGGGCTTCCAAAGTCCGGTTCGTAATGATGCGATAGCACCATATGTTCAAGAATCATCGCCTTCTCATCAGGAATTCCGAGCTCCTTGCAGACTTCATCTATCAAAGTGACTCCCTGCGTAATATGTCCGAGGAGCTGGCCTTTTACCGAATAGCCCGTGCTGACTCCGTTCTCGTTTGCCTCTATCTCGGTAAGCTTCTCTATATCGTGGATTATGACTCCCGTCACAATAAGATCCTTGCTCAAAAAATCATAAATCTCAGAAAGCGCGATTCCGCTCATGAGCATGCGCTTAACATGCCATAGGAGTCCGCCGTATTCCGCGTGATGGTTCTTTGCCGCAGCCGGATAATACATGAGACGGGCCTTGTTCTTCTCGAGAAGATATGTCGCAAGCTTTCTGAAATCGTCGTCTGCGATTTCTTCCGCGCGCGCCATGATATATGCATACATATCCTCGGACGCCTCGGGAGCGGCTTTGATAAAATCCTCCATCTCAAGATTGTCCGTCTCGTTGGACTTTCTCACCTTGAGAACTCTAAGTTGCGTCTGACCGTTCCACTCGGAAACCTGTGCCTTCACTTTTACTATGTCGCCCTCTTTGATTGCGGAAAGCGCCGGAAGCTCTGCCTCGGCGAGATCCCATTTCTTTGCGTTAACCTCTCCCGTCGCATCGGAAAGATTCATGTCGAGGTACTGCTTTTTGTTTGTTCCTACTCTTACTTCGATGGACTTCACCATAAAGAAACTGATGAATTCCTGATTGCTTTTTAAATCTCTAACGAAATATTCCTTCATAGTTTTTCTACCTTATAACCTATTCCCCAAACAACCTTGAGATACTTTGGGTTCTTGGGGTTTATCTCTATCTTTTCCCTTATCCTTCTTATGTGGACGGCAACTGTGTTTTCCGGATTGAATGCAGGCTCGTTCCAAACGCTCTCATAAATCTGATCTATAGAGAAGACCTTGCCGGCGTTCTTGGTGAGGAGCTTAAGAATTCCGAACTCCGTCGGCGTAACCGTAACCTGCTCGCCATCAACCATGACCGTCTTTTCATTGTCATTTATTACGAGGCCGCCGCTTTGATATATTCCCTCGCCCTCTTCGTTCTCCATGCTTCCGAGATTGGTATATCTTCTTAACTGCGATTTGACCCTCGCAACCAGTTCGAGCGGATTGAAAGGCTTTGTTATATAGTCGTCCGCACCTACGTTTAGACCCGTGATCTTGTCGTAATCCTCCGTCTTGGCGGAAAGCATAATGATGGGAATATTGTTTTCTTCCCTGATTTTCATGGTGGCTTGGATGCCGTCCATCTTTGGCATCATAACGTCCATGATGATAAGGTGGATTTCGTTCTCCTTTAGCGCATCCAAAGCTTCGATTCCGTTATATGCCTTGAACACGTCATAGCCTTCGTTTCGTAAATATATTTTGACCGCACCCGCTATCTCGCGGTCGTCATCGCAAACTAAAATATTCATAAAAACCTCACTGCTAAAACTCGTTTTTGCCCGACGAATATTATATCATTCTTGAAAGTTGGTGTAAATGCAAGCTGTGGTATAATGGTTGCCATGGAAGACAGGAAGATTATAAACGAAGATGCGGTGATTTCAACGGATGGTATGTCCCTGGTTCGGGACGAAAACGGCCTTTCACTCTCGTGGAACGGCATGGTTCTTCGCGGCGATTTCACAGAGATGATTCCGAGGATTCTCCCGGGCCGTCTCGAAAGCGAGCTAATAGTCAGGGCATCCGGGATACTTAAGAACAAAGGTGAATCCCCTCTTGCAATAGATGCGACTGCCGGTCTCGGAGAAGACGCCCTTCTTCTCGCAGCAGCGGGATTCAGAGTAATGCTCTACGAGCGAGACGAGATTGTATTCGCATTATTGGACGATGCCGTGAAACGTGCTCTCGCGCTTCCGGACGATGACGATTACAGTCTGCTAAAATCCGCCGTTTCGAGAATGGAAATCATTAATGAGGATAGCATAACAGCGATTAACGAAATGGCGCAGAGACTTTCTGCTAACGACACCTCGACGGACGCCAACTCGGCACCTACGGCAGATAGTTACATTAGTAGACGTCCTGACGTCATCTTCCTCGACCCAATGTTCCCCGAAAGGAAGAAAAGTTCTTTGGTCGGGAAGAAACTTCAGATGCTGCAGCAGATTGAAAAACCATGCGAAAATGAGGAAGAAATGCTGAATGCGGCCTTTGCCCTATGTCCCAAACGAATTATCATAAAGAGGCCTCCGAAGGGCCCATATCTTGGCGGAATAAAGCCAACTTTCTCGTTCAGCGGCAAATCCGTACGAATCGACTGCATAGTCCTATAATTCGCCACTCTTCGTAGTTGACAAAGGGCAATTAAGCATTGTATAATAACCCTTGCCGCTTTTAGCGGATATGGTATTCCGAGGTAGCTCAATGGTGGAGCAACCGGCTGTTAACCGGTAGGCTGTGGGTTCGAGCCCCACCCTCGGAGCCAATTTATTTTCTGCCTGATGTGCCGGTGTGGCGGAATTGGCAGACGCACGGGACTTAAAATCCCGCGATCCTCACCGATCGTACCGGTTCGACCCCGGTCACCGGCACCAACTCGGTAGATCGCATGACTTATGACCGTGCAAAGCCAATATTATATAGCTGTGCTCGATATAGAGCCTTTGGCCTATCGCAGCACACAGACGACGCGGGGTAGAGCAGCTGGTAGCTCGTCGGGCTCATAACCCGGAGGTCGGAGGTTCAAATCCTCTCCCCGCAACCATTAAACCCTGTAGTCAGAACGGCTACAGGGTTTTCAATTTAAATCAAAA
>JAGAFN010000080.1 GCA_017612585.1 Bacillota bacterium
AGTTGGTCGAGGGAGATGGATTCGAACCATCGAAAGCTCAGCTAACGGATTTACAGTCCGCCCCCTTTGGCCACTCGGGAATCCCTCGACGACCACTTCGAATATTTTGTCTCATGCGAGACACATATTATTAAGTTTTGATGGAGCTGGCGGAGGGAATCGAACCCCCAACCTGCTGATTACAAATCAGCTGCTCTACCGTTGAGCCACGCCAGCATATTATGCACTTAAATTGGCGACCTGGAACGGGCTCGAACCGTCGACCTCCAGCGTGACAGGCTGGCATTCTAACCAACTGAACTACCAGGCCGCATATCGCCAAGACCGACTCCTGTCCATCTGACGTACTTATAAAGTGTATAATGTAGCGCCTCTTTTGTCAAGGTTTTTTTGAGCCCAAATGCGCCCTATTTCGCTGTTTCATGGGGAACAAATTTTATGGTGTTTTCCCCTTCCAAGAAGGCTATATTGCCGCCTGAAATTTCTGTAAGAATGCCTTTAACATCCTCCTCCATCTCCTCTGTCACGGAAAGAACAAAGCTTACTTTCTCGCCAAACTCGGCATCGGCTATGATCATATTGCCCTTAAAACTATCCGGAAACCTATATGTAATTATCTTATTGTATATGCCGTAATCAACTGCTACATCAAAGACTTTAAACGGGACTGCCGCAACAATACCGGCTTCCTCTATACCAAGCTCAGCGCTCGATGTATAGGCTCTTACAAGTCCACCCGTACCGAGCTTTATTCCTCCAAAATATCTGGTAATCATAACGGCGGCATTTGTTATTCCTTTGTTCACGATAAGCTGAACTATGGGCGCTCCGGATGTCCCTTGAGGCTCACCATCGTCCGATGCCCACTGAACCTGCATCTTGTCGCCAATTACCATGGCAGGAACATTATGCGTAGCGTCCTTGAATTCCGCTCTTATCTCGGAAAAAAAAGCCTCCGCCTCTTCCCGCGTTTCTACAGGGCAAACGGTGGCTATGAATTTGGATCTTTCCATTATCTGCTCTGCGCGAGCTCTTTTCCCAAGCGTCAGATAACGATAGTCCATCAGATTTCCATCTTTTCGATTTCTTCTCTAAGATACTCGTTTGTTATTTTAATTCTGGTACCCTTCATTCCGAGTGACTTGGATTCGATTACGCCTGCGCTTTCGAGTTTTCTTAAGGCATTTACGATTACCGATCTTGTAATACCCGACTTGTCCGCTATCTTACTCGCAACGAGAAGCCCTGAATCTCCATCCAGCTCCGCAAAAATCTTGCTCACGGCATCCATCTCGGAATAAGAAAGCGTTTCGAGCGCAACTATAACCGCATTCTTCTGCCTATTGTCCTCTTCTTCCTCGAGTGCAAGTCCTCTCGACACCTCTATTCCCACAACTGTCGCACCATATTCGCAGATTGCAATATCCTCGTCCGAAAATGCCTTACCATCTCTTACAAACAGCATAGTCGCAACGCGTTTCCCGCCAAAGATAACAGGAACAATTGTATGGAATTTTGACGCCATGCTGTAGTCGGAGCCGTTGAATTCCTTAATTGCGTCATAAGTCAGATTCTCTTTTGTTTCCTCAAGCTCCAAATACTTGTCGTAGTATTTGCTCGGGAGAATATAAGTCTTGAGCTTTTCGTCATAAACGAGAGGCTTCTCTGCACCTTCATCAAATTTAGCCGCGAGGACCTTGCCCCTTTTATTCATGATATATACATTGCCGTTTACGAGCTCATACATCGTATTGCAAAGCTCTTCAAAAGAAACAAAACCCGTTGCACTTTCCGAAAGTACCCAGTTTAGTTTCCTCACTCTTGTCAAAAGATCGTTACCCATTCCATTACCTCTAATCACTTACAAAATATATTTATCAACGTCATCCTTATCTATCGTATCGCTAAACTTCTCTCGCACATATTCTCTATCTATTGTGAGGTCGCTTTCCGTTCCCGGAACCTCAAAAGATATATCTTCAAGTAGCTTCTCCATAATTGTATGAAGCCTTCTCGCTCCAATATTCTCAGTCTGCTCATTCATAAGATATGCCATGCTCGCTATCTCATCGATCGCATCCTCCGTGAACTCAAGCTTTACACCTTCTGTTTCGAGGAGGGCCTGATTCTGCTTGATGATTGCGTTCTCGGGTACAGTTAGAATCTTGACAAAAGAATCCTTTGTCAGGCTCTGAAGTTCCACCCTTATCGGAAAACGTCCCTGGAGTTCAGGAATGAGATCTGTAGGCTTTGCCGTGTGGAATGCGCCGGCTCCGATAAAGAGAATATGGTCAGTCTTTACGGGACCGTATTTTGTATTCACAACGCTTCCCTCTACGATTGGAAGAATGTCTCTCTGTACACCTTCTCTCGAAACATCAGCTCCGTGATAGACGCTCGAGCTAGATGCAATCTTATCTATCTCGTCGATAAAGATTATTCCGTTCTGCTCGGCATTCTGAAGAGCCTCGTCCGTAACCTGATCCATATCGATTAGGTTCTGCGCTTCCTGCTCTCTAAGAATCTTCTTGGCTTCGCTCACTCTAACCTTCTTTTTCTTTGTGCGTTTAGGAGCCATATCGCCAAAGATATTTCCGATGGCAATGCTCATGCCCTCGTTACTCATATCGAGCTGATTGCCCTTTGGAGTATCAGTAACATCAATCTCTATGAACTGATCCTCGAGGAGGCCGTCTCTTAATTGCTGTCGTACCTGCTCTCTGGCCATCGAAACTCCCGTATCCTCTTTTTCTTCCTCCTGCTGCTGGGATTGCTGCGGCTGCTGGAAGTTATTCATTATAAACGCGAATGGATTATTGGGATTTGTCTCAGCTGGATTAGTCTTACGCTTAGCCCCTGGTATTATTGCCTCAAGAATCTTCTCTTCGGCGATTCCCTCTGCGATATCGTATTTCTCCTTCAGCTTGGCCTGCTTCGTAATCCTTATTGATGCCTCAACCAAATCCCTTACCATGGAATCTACGTCGCGTCCAACATAACCCACTTCCGTGAACTTGGTCGCTTCTACCTTGACGAAGGGAGCCTCCATGAGTTTTGCGAGACGTCTTGCGATTTCAGTCTTACCGCAGCCCGTAGGACCCATCATAAGAATATTCTTTGGCGTGATTTCTTCTCTCATCTTCTCTGAAAGAAGAGACCTTCTGTATCTATTTCTCAGTGCGATTGCGACTGACTTCTTTGCTTCCTCTTGCCCGATGATATATTTATCCAGTTCCGCAACTATTTCCTTTGGGGTCATTTCTTGAATCTTATTCGCCATGACTTCCTCCTATAGTTTTTCAACCGAAATATGATCGTTCGTATAAACGCAGATTGAAGCGGCTATTCCGAGCGCTTCTTTAACGATTTCCTCCGCGCTCATATCCGTATGATTGAATAGAGCATTGGCAGCGGCATAGGCATAGTTTCCTCCTGATCCTATTGCAACAAAACTCTGATCGGGAACTATGACCTCACCCGTACCCGAGATAACTAGAAGATCGTCCTTATCGGCAACTATCATGAGTGCCTCGAGATTTCTCATTCCGCGGTCGGATCTCCACATCTGCGCAAGGTCAACCGCAGCACGCTTAAGATTCCCTCCGTGCTCCTCAAGCTTCTTCTCAAACTTTTCCGTAAGAGAAAACGCATCAGAAACGGTTCCCGCGAATCCTGTTAGCACCTGACCGTTATATATTCTCTTTACTTTCTTTGCGCTGTTCTTCATGATGGCACTTTCGCCCATCGTCACCTGTCCGTCGCCACCTATCGCAACGTCATCAGGTCCTCTTCTTACAGCGCATATAGTGGTCGCATGAAACTGAACCATATTACCTCCAATGCCTCTCGGCATATCCACTTATTACTTACCCTCTGTATATCCGCATTCCTGATTCGAACATACGAGGTCTCCCTTCTTGCTCTTCTTCTCCGTCATAAGGCTTCCGCACTTAGGACAGAGTTTATCGACCGGTTTGTTCCAGAAGACCATATTACATTTAGGATATCCCGTGCATCCGTAGAACAGTCTTCCCTTCTTGCTCCTTCTGGCAACAATTTCGTTTCCGCAAGCAGGGCATTTTACACCGATGCTCTTTATAATCGGCTTTGTGTTCTTGCATTCCGGATAACCGCTGCACGCGATAAAGTCTCCGAATCTTCCTGTCTTGATTACGAGCGGCTTTCCGCAGAGTTCGCATATCTCACCGGTAGGCTGATCCTCAATCTTTACTTTTTCTATTACTGAATCAGCCTTTTTAAGTTCATCCGAGAAAGGACCATAGAAGTCTCCTACAACCTTCTTCCATTCCTTCTTGTTCATTTCGATATCATCGAGGCTGTCTTCCATGGCTGCAGTAAAGTTCACGTCAACGATGTCGCGGAAGTGTTCCTCCATCATATCGTTTACAAGAAAACCTAGGTCTGTCGGCTTAATCGCCTTCTTCTCCTTGAGCACATATCTTCTCTCCGAAAGAGTGCTTACAATAGGAGCATATGTACTAGGCCGTCCGATATTCTTTTCCTCTAGCTCCTTTACAAGACTTGCCTCGGTATATCTTGCAGGAGGCTGTGTGAATGCCTGCTCTCCCGTAATCTTCTCAGCCTTGAGAACCTCTCCTTCCTTTAGCGCTGGAAGCATCTTGTCGTCATCATCATCGCTCACAGGACTATATATTTTTCTGAATCCGTCAAAGATTACTTCCGATCCGTTTGCCTTAAGGAGATAATCGCCATTTTCGATTCCAACCTGAACACTGTTAAACTTGGCAGCGCTCATCTGGCTCGCAACAAATCTCGACCAAATGATACTATATAGCTTAAACTGATCCGGTGTAAGCGAATCCTTAATCATAAGTGGAGTAAGCGTAACATCGGAAGGTCTTATAGCTTCGTGCGCATCCTGGATATCCTTCTTTTTGTTGCTGTAGAAATTGTTTCCGAAGTATTCTTCTCCGTATCTCTCCGTGATGAAATCCTTGGCCGCGAATCTCGCAACATCCGCAACTCTTACGGAATCGGTTCTCAGATAAGTGATAAGACCTGTGGTTCCTCTACCCTTAATCTCAACACCCTCATAGAGCTGCTGCGCGATCATCATGGTTTTCTTGGTATTGAAGTTAAGTCTGTTTCCGGCTTCCTGCTGCATGCTGCTCGTCGTAAACGGCGGGAGAGGTCTAACGACCCTTTCCTTCTCCGTGATTGACTTAACAGTGAACTCTCCGTTATTCAAATCCGAAATAATCTTGTCGTTCTGCTCTTTGTTTACGACCGTAATCTTCTTTCCGTTTTGCTCTGCGAGCTTTGCCGTGAAGGTTCTTCCCTTCTTGAATGTTGCCGCTATGTTCCAATACTCTTCAGGGACAAATGCCTGAATTTCCTTTTCTCTGTCGCATATAATCTTTAGCGCCGCGGACTGAACTCTTCCAGCGGAAAGGCCTTTTCTTATCTTTCTCCAAAGGAGCGGGCTTATTTCATATCCCACAAGTCTATCGAGGACTCTTCTCGCCTGCTGCGCGTCAACAAGTCCCAAATCTATCGGTCTCGGGGTCTTAATGGCTTCTTTGATTGTGTTTTTGGTAATCTCGTGGAATTCGATTCTGCAATCTGATGCCGGATCGATTCCAAGAAGATATGCGAGATGCCAAGATATAGCTTCTCCTTCTCTATCCGGGTCCGTTGCAAGATAGACCTTTGATGCCTTGGAAGCTTCTTTCTTGAGCGACCTTATAAGCTCGCCCTTACCCCTGATCGGGATATACTGCGGTTCAAAATCGTTATCCTTGTCGATTCCGAGCTTGCTCTTTGGAAGGTCCCTCACGTGACCCACAGAAGCGATTACGCTATATTTGCTCCCTAAATACTTGGCAATCGTCTTCGCCTTTGACGGCGACTCAACAATTACAAGTATTTTTCCGCTCTCTATTGTTTTTTTCTTTTTAGTAGCCATTTTTCCTCCGCAAGTTCTTACTATTATTTATCAAATGCACATTTTACATAAGTCAGCAGGATTTTGCAATCATAACTTTTCCCATTTCGCTAAAAACCATTCCTTTTATTTCCAGAACAGAGACCAAACCATTTAGTTCTGGCATGCTGATCTTGAGGCTCGCGGAGAGGTCTTCGAGGGACAATTCTCCGCTATTTTTCAACGCACGGAGGAGTTCTTTCTCCTTTGCCCCAAGGCTAGGATTTTCGTCTATTTTAGAATCCTCAGTCAGAGGCTTAAGAATTCTTCTCTCAATTAGGTCGTGAAATACCTGATCCACATAGACAAGAGGTCTTGCACCATCGGAAATAAGTTTATTTGTCCCAAGGCTATTTTGGCTCATTATATTCCCCGGAACCGCATAAACCTCCTTTCCCTGCTCTATAGCGCACTCCGCGGTTATGAGAGATCCCTTATGCGCAAGCGTAATTTCACCGGGCTTTGGCGGTGCACCCGCTCCTATCATTCCCGGAATAGAAATTGAAGTTCCCGGCGCTCTAAAAGGTCGCTCTGATATCATCGGCTTACTGTCATCGAGTCCTCCAGATACAGAATATATCGCTGTGAGTTCTAGTATCTCTTCTTTGGTGAGCGGCGGCATGATATATGGTATCCGCTCCGCGAGCATCGTCTTTCCGGTGCCAGGACTTCCGTACATCAGAATTCCGTGCCCACCCGAAACTCCTATAACTATTGCGCGCTTTCCCGCCTCCTGGCCTTTGATGTCTGAATAATCTCTAACGGTTTCAGTCCAATGACTGTTTTCTTCCCTTCTATGCGTTTCTGTGAGATAACCCTCGTCCCCGGTTTTCAGAAACTCCGCAATATAAAAAAAGTTTTCAGCCGAAAGAATGCTGACGTCTTCCACAACTGCAGCTTCAAGCGCATTTTCCTTCGGAACAACGACCGTCTTGATCCCGGAATTCCTAAGGGCCATAACCATAGGCATAATACCTCTGCATGGGTTTATCCTTCCGTCAAGTCCAAGTTCACCCAAAAACGCCATTTTGTCAGTATTGGCAATTCCTATTCCGCCACCCGCTTTGAGAATCCCGACTGCCATTGCCAGATCGTAATGACTTCCGTGCTTCTGAAGCCACGCAGGAGCAAGATTAATCGTAACCTTGCCGTCAGGAAACTCCAACTTGCAAGAATTGAATGCTGACTTGACTCGTGATGCAGCCTCCTTTACCGTCGCATCTCCAAGGCCAATTATCGTTACGCCGGGAAGGCCTCTTCCGGACTCCACTTCTACCTCCACCTTGCGACCTTCTATTCCGCGAAGAGCCGCGCAGTTAATCTTTGCAAGCATTTTTACACCCCCTCTATGTGATTTACCAGCACTTCTACTACATCGATGATTATCGGTTCATCAACCTTATTCGCCTTCATATAGAACGAAGCCACATTCCTTATGTGATCGAGTTTCCTCCTATCCACGGCCTCCGCAGGTCTTCCGTACTTGGTTCCGCTCCTCGTCTTAACCTCAATAAAATGAATTCCTCTATAATCCCTCGCTATAATGTCCACTTGTCCAAATTTCAGCCTGTAGTCCATCGCAAGTATCGAATAACCCTTAACGCTGAGATAATCGGCAACAAATTTCTCACCCAAGGTCCCAATATTCTTTTTATACATAGTTTCACCTCCCAACAAAGGTTTCTTTTGTAAGTCCCAGAAGTCTCCGAATAGTAGCAGCTGCGGCTCTTATTTGTAGGAATAATTTACCTGCCTATTATTTACATGTCAATATTTTCCACAATAATGCCATAAAAAAATCACCTGCTCTTCACAGGTGATTGCTATGCGGCCAATCTCGATTGCCGTCTTTCTTATCAATTATCGCAAACTATTTGTTATTGTGAGTCACTCAATATCGCTAGCTTCGTCTACTTTTCCAATACAAATTTCTCTATAGCCTTTGCCACTCCGTCTTCATAATGTGGAGCTGCTATATAGTCCGCAATTTCTTTTACAACTTCTTCAGCATTTCCAACAGCTACACCAACTCCTGCAAGTTTTATCATAGCTATATCGTTTGGACTGTCTCCGCAGCACATGAGTTCCTCAGGCTCAACCGAAAGTTTTTCCATCATGAACCTAAGTGCATTGGCCTTGCTCGTCGTGGCACCGCCTATTTCATTATTGTATGTAAAAGAAGATGTTACGGTAACATTTGGTATAGCTTTCAGTTTGTCTTCCATTGCAAGCTTTGCATCAATCGTCGGATAATTTACGCTTATGTTCTCAATTTCCTCGGCACCCTCAAGAAGCAGCGCATAGATATCGTCAACAGGTGTTCTGGTCGAAGAAACATATTTTCTGTTTCTCATAGTCGGACCGCCCGTCGTAATCCTCTCGAATTCATCCGCTCCTATATACGCTCTCCCGCGATAGAACAGTTCAATCATCGCATTGTTTTCCTTTAGAATCTTATGCGCAATTCTTACCGATTCTCCATCTAAGAAATTTGAATATATTGTATCACCGGTGCCTAACTCAATTATACGCGCACCATTCGATGTGACGGCATACTCAAGTCCATCCATATCATAGATTTCCTCGGGGAGCGAATGCACAGCTCTCCCCGTGGCGATAACCACGTGAGCCCCTTTTTCCATCGCACCGCGAAATGCATCTATTGTTCTTTCGGAGAAACTGCCTTCGGCATCGAGCGTTGTGCCGTCTAGATCGAGTCCTATCATTCTAATCGACATATAAATTAAATCTCCACTTCTATTCAATAATAATCTGGCATGATTTCATAGTTTCAAGTGCAGCCTCGTGCTTTTCCGGTGTAACTCCAGCGCAGCATGATGAATCAACTTTGATTGGAACCTCGTGGAACCTCACCTTCAGCATAAGCGCATTACATACCACGCAGATATCCGTGCAGAGACCTACCACCTCTATCTCTATCTCGCCATTTTCTTCTTCATAGATATCTTCAATCAAGTCGCAAAGCCTAAATGAACCGAACGCCAGCTTCTTGACGCAATTAGCCATGCTTAATAGCGGTTCCAATTTCGGATGAATCCTCCACCCATCAGTCATCTCCACGCAATGCTCGACAGGAAGGAATCTTCCTTCCTGCGTACTTAAATAATCCTCTTGATGAGTGTCCATGGTATAGAAAATATTTTCCTGCTTATACTCTTGAATTTTCTTTGCAACATTATCAACGATAGCCTCGGCTTCTTTTGTACCGAGTGCGCCATCGATGAAATCGTTCTGCATATCCACAACAACAAGGAGCTTTCTCATTTCTCTTCCTCCAAAATCTCTTTTTTGATTCTATCACCAGGTGTCAAATCTTACAATCCCCGTTAAATTGAAGAAAGGTGATCGATAGTGTATAATTGGAACGTTGAAATCAAATATGGAGATAGATTAATGCTCAAATACATGAAGAAATTTTGGATCTTTGCGGTCCTCTCCGCAGGATTCATGATTGGCGAAGTATATATAGATATGCTCCAGCCAAAGCTTATGGCCAGGATAGTTGACGAAGGTATCCTCGGCATTAACAACAGCGGAACTCCCGACATTTCCCTTATAACCGCGATAGGAATCCGAATGATTCTCGTCGTTCTTGCCGGCGGTCTCTGCGGTATGCTCTCCGGAGTTGCCGCAAGCATCTGCAGCCACGGCTACGGAAACAAAATCCGAAAGGTCTGCTTTGACAGAATTATGCACCTTTCCTTTGAGCAGTCGGACAAATTCACAACAGGTTCATTAATAACAAGAATAACAAACGACGTTTCACAGGTTGAGGCCCTGGTCCAGCAACTCGTACGAGGATTCATAAGGAGCCTCATGTTTCTTGTCGTTGGAAGCATGACCCTACTCTCGCTTAACGTGCACTTTCTAAAGGTAATAGCGATAGCGCTTCCCCTTGTTCTTCTTGACGTCACTATAATCCTCGTCAAAGTAAGTCCCCTCGTAACAACAAGGCAGACAAAACTCGATAAATTAAATACGGTAATTCAGGAAACAATCGGCGGCGCAAGAGTTGTGAAAGCCTTTGTTCAGGAAAAGAAAGAAAAGACTCGCTTTGGAAATGCCAATGAAGATCTCGCCACAACAGGTCTAAGGGTTATGCTTCTCATATCCTATTTGAGACCGGTGATGAATATAATTCTCAATATGGCAACTGTCGCACTCATTCAGATAGGTGCCGTTCAGGTCGAGCGCGGCGGAATGCTCCCCGGCGAAGTCATGGCAGCCGTCACATATATTACTCAGATTCTCGGAGGAATGATGATGCTGGCCATGACATTCCAGATGATCGCAGTTGGCATGGCATCCGCAAAGAGACTGAATGAAATCATAAGGGCCGAACCTTCAATTAAGGGCGGAAACGTCACTGACAATGCCGAAGAAAATGCTGCGCCTTACGATACCGAAAGTACTGAATTAAATGCCTTAAGCGCGGCACAAAATGACTCCCCGGCAATTTCATTTAAGAGCGTTTCATTTACCTACCCCGAAGGACAGGAAGAAGTGTTAAAAGGAATAAACCTCGACATCAAGCGTGGAGAAACCCTTGCCATTGTCGGTTCCACGGGAGAAGGTAAAACCACGCTCATAAATCTGATCGACAGATTCTATGACCCAACAGATGGTAAGGTTTTGATTAACGGAATCGATGTTAAGGACTACAACCTAACCACTCTTCGCGACAAGATCTCATTTGTCACACAGAAGAACGAGCTCTTCAGTACAACCATCAAAGAAAACATCGCCATAGGTAAGCCGGGTGCAACAGACGAAGAAATTATCAAAGCATCGACAGATGCACAAGCCCACGACTTTATAATGGCACAGGAAAACGGATACGACACTCCAGTCGCAGAAAAAGGTCAGAGCCTCTCCGGCGGTCAGAGACAGCGCGTTGCAATAGCAAGGGCCCTACTTAAGCATTCTGAGATAATGATCTTTGACGATTCATCAAGCGCTTTGGATTTAAAGACTGAAGCAAATCTATACAAGGCCCTCGACGAAGGTTATTCTGACGTAACAAAGGTGGTAATAGCCCAGCGCATCGCAACCGCCAAATATGCGGACCGGATTGCCGTAATAGACGATGCTTCTATAGTTGCGCTAGGAACACACGAGGAATTATACGAGACATCCCCAATCTATAAAGACATCTGCGATTCACAGATGAAGCTTGGAGGTGTGGCATGAGCAAGCAGAATACAAGTGCCTCGCGCGCTCCAATGGGAATGGTGGGCAGAGGCGGCCCCGGCATGATGGGCGCCCCCATAGAAAAACCCAAGTCCGGAAAAGAAACTGTATCCAAGCTCCTCGTATACTTTAAGGAAGACAGAAAAGTTGTAATACTTCTCTTCTTCATTGTTGCCGTGTCCGTAATACTTCAGATTCTTGCACCGGCGCTCCAGAGCAAGGCAATAGACCACCTCACATCCGGCGCCTACTCGCTGATACCGAGGGTTCTCATTTATATGGTCATAGCTTATGCGCTGTCCAGTTTCTTTACATTTATCCAAGGAATAATCGGTGCAAAACTTAGCCAAAAGATAGTAAAGAGCATGCGCGCGGAGCTCTTTGACAAGATAATAGACCTCCCCGTCTCTTATCTGGACAACCATTCGCACGGCGACATCATGAGCAGAATGACAAACGATGCCGAGAACATTTCGAGAATCGTATCGCAGTCTCTCACATCAATCTTCTCAGGCGCACTGACACTTGTTGGAACCGTAGCTATAATGCTCTACTTCAGCTGGCAGCTAACGATCGTATCCTGCTCGGTTGTGATTTTTACAATTCTGTTCACGAGCGTAATCTCAAAGGTAATAAGAAAATACTCGCTGAAGCGCCAGACACTTCTCGGAAGCATCAACGGAATAGTAGAAGAAAAAGTCAGCAGCTTCAAAACTGTAACCGCCTACAACCAACAAGAAACCGTAATAGAAAACTTCAATACAACATCGGACGATCTTACAAAAACAGGAATCAAAGCAGAAATCATATCTTCATCTATGGGACCCGTTATGAATATGCTAAACAATATTTCCTTTGTCGCTGTCGCCGTATTCGGTGGTTATCTTGCGATCAGAGGAATGATTACTGTAGGCGTAATATCCGCCTTTATAGTGTATTCCAAACAGTTCTCAAGACCGATAATGGAACTCTCACAGATTTACGGTCAGATTCAGTCAGCAATCGCAGGCGCAGAAAGAATATTTGAAGTCCTCGACGAAGATAAAGAATACTTGGGCGGAGACATCAGAATGTCCGATACCAAGGGCGTGATTGAGTTTAAGAACGTTAACTTCTCATACGTTCCCGAAAAGAAAGTAATAGATGACTTCAGTCTCACAGTCCAGTCGGGTAAGAAGATTGCACTAGTAGGTCACACAGGTTCAGGAAAGACCACGATAGTAAACCTTCTCATGCGCTTCTATGATATCGACTCCGGCGAGATAACTCTTGACGGCATAAATATCAAAGACATCGCCCTTCACGACCTACGCGATACGATAGGAATAGTCCCTCAGGAGACGGTGCTCTTTACAGATACGCTCCGCGCTAACATATCCTACGCAAAGCCAGATGCGACTGAAGAAGAAGTTGTTAGTGCTGCAGAAAAGACAGGCTGCGACAAAATAGCAAAAGCTCTCCACGAAGGCTACGAAACCGTTCTCGTCGACTCGGGAGACAATCTCTCTCAAGGTCAGAGACAGCTTGTAACAATCGGAAGAGCTTTCCTTTCAATGCCATATATACTCATTCTCGACGAGGCCACATCAAGCATCGATACGAGAACCGAAGTCATCATTCAGGATGCCATGTATAAGCTCATGGAAGGAAGGACGAGCCTCATAATCGCACACCGGCTCTCGACGATACAGAACGCAGACATCATCGTCGTGATGGATCAGGGACGCATCGTTGAGACGGGAAACCACGAAGAACTTCTCGAGAAGCAAGGCAAATATTACGAACTCTATATGACACAGTTCGCCGGCAGAGAGACTTAAAGCCGAGTAAGCACCAAACAGTGTTGCTCACAGCAGGTTCTCGTCGTTGGCAACTGCATTAAAACTCAAAGACTTTCGGGAGTTTGGATAAACACGTCCTACGGACTTAAGTATCCAAACTCCAACGAAGGTCTATTTTCGTGATTTTAGGCAGTTGCAACAACGCCTGCGGAAGCTTGTTCGCAACACTATCTGGTGCTTACTTACCTAAAAGCTTCTTTAGCGCGGCGAGTTTAAGTGATACACAGAATACTTCCATAGCCTCACCTACGACTTCAGGGAGCGGTAGGCTCGGCGCAATTCTTAAGTTGCTGTCCTCAGGATCCTTTCCATACGGATAGGTTGCTCCGGCACCCGTCATAACGACACCCGCCTCTTTACAGAGCTTCCAGACTTCGGTTGCGGTTCCCGGCATGCAATTAATACTTACAAAATATCCGCCCTTCGGTTTTTGCCACTCGGCAATTCCGAGGGGCTCTATTTCTTTTTCAAGCATATCAAGCACGGTCCTAAACTTTGGTCCGAGAACGCCAGCGTGCTTCTTCATGAGTTTAAGTAGGCTTTCTTTGTCCTTAATATAAAGCGCATGTCGAAGCATATTTATTTTGTCGAATCCGATTGTATGTGCACTCCAAATCTTCTTTACATGCTTCATATTCTCTTCGCTAGTTGCGAACACGGCAACTCCAGCACCCGGGAAAGTAATCTTTGATGTCGATGCAAATTCAAATACTATATTCGGATTCTCCGCCTTCTCGCAGATGCTCAGGATATCCGGGAATGGAACATAGTCTCCCTCAAATTCGTGAATCACATAGGCATTGTCCCACATAATTGTGAAATCGGGTGCGGCAGGCTTCAGATTTGCAATTCTTTCGATCGTCCTTTCGGAATAGATTATTCCGTCCGGATTGGAATACTTAGGAACACACCAAATCCCCTTTACCTCCGGGTCCTTTACTAGTTCCTCGACCTTATCCATATCGGGACCCTCGTCAGTCATAGGAACGACTATCATCTCCATTCCGAATGACTCTGAAACCGCAAAATGTCTGTCGTATCCGGGCGCCGGACAAAGCCATTTAACCTTTTCTAGCTTGCCCCAAGGTTTCTCGCTATTAAGCATGCCGTGCGTATATCCAAGAGCTATCGTATCATACATGAGCTGAAGGCTCGCATTTCCTCCTACAAATATATTCTCTGGGTTCGTACCGAGGACGTCCGCAAAGAGTTCCTTTACCGGACTAATCCCATCGAGGATTCCGTAGTTTCTAACATCCTGACCATCGCACATAAAGTCAGTATTCTCGTTAACAACAGTAAGCATATCGGTAACGAGATCGAGCTGCTCCCTACCTGGCTTTCCTCTCGATATATCCAGTTTAAGACCTTTGTTCTTGAGTTCGTTGTACTTCTTCCCAACTACTTCTAGTTCTTTAGCGAGCTCGTCTCTTGTCATTTCTGTGTACTTCTTCACGTCCATTCTCCTTTGTCTGTAATTATACCTTTATAAACTGTCCTCTCGGCTCCCCGAGTATTTCTCCGTCCTCCATTATTGTATCACCCTTGAGAATCGTCTGCACAACCTTTCCCTTGAATGTGCGTCCGTCGTATGGTGACATCTTTATCTTTGAATGCATATTGGCCTCACTGAATACGTACTCGTCATCCATATCGACTATTGTTATATCGGCATCTGTTCCGATTTCAAAAGATCCCTTGTTTGGATAGAGCCCGTAAATCTTTGCCGGATTCTCCGACATTATTCTCGCTACATCGTTAATCGTAATCTTGCCTTTGCTGACACCGTCCAGAACAATCATAGACATTGTTTCCGTTCCTGAAATTCCTGCGGGCGCTCCCCAGAAACCGTTGGCTTTTTCTTCGGGTGTATGCGGCGCGTGATCCGATGCGACAATTGAAATAGTTCCGTCTCTTAGCCCTTCCCAAACGCGCTTTCTGTCATCTGCGGTTCTTATTAGCGGATAGGTCTTCATCTTGGTTCCGGCCTCATGCGCATCCTCGTCGGTGAGATATAGGTAATGCGGACATGTCTCCGCGGTCACATCGATGCCTCGTTTCCTGGCATTTCTTATTATATCTACTCCGTCTCCACATCCCACGTGCAGAATATGTAGATGCGCGCCCGTTGCCTCCGCAATCTTAATCGCAGTATCAATTACTATTGTTTCCGCAAATGCCGGTCTCGACTCGAGAAGCGCCGCATAGCTATCCTCTCCTCTTGCGCGGACCTCTTCGGCGAGAGCTTTGATGACGAAGAAATCCTCCGCATGTATGGCAACCTTCTTTTCTGTCTTAGCTACATCTCTGAATATCTTCATTACCTCGCCATTATCAAGTGGCGGAATCACGCCTTCCATGCCGGGTTCATAATTGTATATGAGCTGATACTCATTAGAATCTATTGCATAGCCCCAGAAGAACTTATATGCTATTACACCGCCGCTGTTTAGCTTTGGTATTTCCTCTTTGTTAAGGTCCCCCAAGCAAAGTCCCCAGACGCCAAAATCCACATAGGCCTTAGGCTCAACTATCTCGACAAGCGAATTTAGATTCTCTTCGCTGTAAATCGTAGGATTGCAGTTCGGCATCTCGAATATCGTAGTTATTCCACCCGCAGCCGCAGCCGCAGTTGAATATGAGAAGTCCTCTTTGTGATGGGCTCCGATTCTCCCGTCCCTTGAATGTACGTGGGTATCTATAAGTCCGGGGAGGACGTATTTCCCGCCCGCATCGGTTATCTCACGCGCCTCAACTTGAGAATAGCCGCCGTTCACAACCTCGGCTATCTTCCCGTCTTTGATATATATATCGGCCTTCTCGCTGCCACAAGAGGTCACGAGAATGCCACCTTTTATTATATGATCCCACATAGGAAAGCCTCCCATTCTTGTGCCGATTTCCAATTATAAATTGTATCATACTATCCATGCGCAAGCACCTAAAATATCACTTGCCGACAGCATATCCCGCATGCGATAATATAAATGTAGGCGACCAATTGCGGTCTATATTTAGGTCTATATAACGTAGATAGGAGATTAACAGAAATGGACAAAGTAGTTATCGCGCTTGGTGGAAACGCGCTTGCAGAAGCCGGAAAGCCCGCCACCGCGGAAGCACAGTTTGAATCAGTATTAAAGACAGCTGAACACATCGCAAACATCATCAAGGACGGTTTTCAGGTTGTCGTAGCTCACGGAAACGGACCTCAGGTCGGAAGAATAGTTCTCCAGAACGAAATAGCTGTTTCCGAGACTCCGGCTATGCCATTTGATGTATGCGGCGCAATGAGCCAGGGCTATATCGGATATCATATCCAGCAAGGCCTATCCAAAGTTCTCAGAGAGAAAGGAATAAACAAAGAGGTCGCAACCATCGTAACTCAGGTAGTTGTAGACCAGAACGATCCTAAGTTCCAGAACCCTTCCAAGCCAATCGGTTCCTTCTACTCAGAGGAAGAAGCGAGAAGACTGGAAAAAGAGAGCGGCTATGTTATGAAAGAAGACGCAGGTCGCGGCTGGAGAAGAGTTGTTGCCTCCCCTATGCCGACTGAAATCGTAGAGCTCGATGCTGTCAAATGTCTCGTTGATAACGGCTTTGTCGTAGTTACCGTTGGCGGCGGCGGAATCCCCGTAATCAAAGAATCAAACGGCGATCTTACCGGCGTTGCAGCAGTTATAGATAAGGACCTCGCAAGCGAAAAACTCGCCGAGGACCTCGACGCCGATGTGCTTTTGATTCTCACGGCTGTGGAAAAAGTAAGCCTTAACTACAATAAGCCGGACCAGAAGAATCTCGACACCATCAGCGTAGAAGAAGCAAAGAAATATATCGAAGAAGGACATTTTGCTCCAGGATCAATGCTTCCAAAGATCGAAGCAGCAATCATGTTCGCGGAGAGTAAACCGGGAAGAAAGGCAATAATCACCTCTCTTGAGAAGGCAGCGGCTGCACTCGCGGGGAACGCAGGTACAACCGTAGCATAGATATGCGTAAGGAAGGAGAACTCTATGGAACCAAATATAAGTTTTGCAGGACGCGACGTAATAAACAGCTATGATTTTAATAATCAGGAGCTATGCCACATCATGGACACAGCCATGATTTATGAGAAACGTGTCAAAGAAGGAGAAGCAATCAAGGACCTTGACGGTAAAGTTGTAGCCACCCTCTTCTTTGAACCCAGCACACGTACACGCCTTTCATTCCAGGCGGCTATCGCAAGAGTTGGTGCAAACTGTATCGACCTCGGAAATGCATCAGTTTCATCACAGTCAAAGGGCGAAACATGGCAGGATACGCTTAAGACAGTCGATGGATATGTTGATGCGATTGTAATGAGACATCCGACGAGCGGCGCTGCAATAGAAGGTGCAGAGATTGCGGTTCACCCTCTTATCAACGGAGGAGACGGAAGCCGCCAGCATCCGACACAGGCTCTCCTTGACATCTATACGATGAGAAAAGAAGCCGGCCATATCGGAGGACAGACAATCACCTTCCTTGGGGACCTTAAATATGGACGCACCGTTCATAGCCTCGGAGACTTTATGACAGGCTTCGGAAACAAGATGATTTTCTGCTCGCCCGACGAATTAAGAATGCCTAAGACAGAAACACAGAGACTCCGTAAATCCGGAGCGGAAATCGAAGAGACCGACGACGTTGCCGCCGCACTAGCAAAATCCGATTTCGTATATGTTACTAGAGTTCAGAGAGAGCGTTTTGACAATCCTGAGGATTATGAAAAAGTAAAAGGAAGCTATATCCTCGACAAAAAGCTTCTCAAGAAAGCAAAGAAGAATATAGTTATCC
>JAGAFN010000081.1 GCA_017612585.1 Bacillota bacterium
CATCGACCTAAATAAAATAGGTATCGAGATTACTCTTTACTTACTTAAAACTCAAGAAAACATAAAAACCCTAACAGAATACTACGAAATCAATAAAATGCGTAAGCCAGACCTTATGGTAAACACTTACGCTGGATTCTATATATATAAAGGAAAAGAATCTTCTATAACTCAAACTGAAATTGCGAGCTTCGTTAATGACAAGTTTGAAGGTCTATTATAACTCGTTATAACTATCTAACTCCCTATTATCTATGAATTTAGGACATTTAATCGATAAAATAGACATTGATTATAGTCCGTCTTCGGATGAACTGGTGCAATTCCTCAAGAAGAATGCTAAAATGACTCTTGAGGACGCAGTTTTATTTATGAAAAAAACAGAATTAGAGAGAATCCTCGATAATCATCCGTTTGCAATCAGAGAAGAATATGACGGGAGGTGGGCGACTTATTTACGAGATCCAGAAAAAAAGAATGGCAGAAAGAGAATAGTAAAAGCGTCAGAAGAACAGTTAATTTCCTTCCTATATAGTTATTACAAAAAACAGGACGAGAAGACAAGAATAGCAAAACTCACTCTTTTAGATATATACCCCGAATGGATGGAATATAAGAGTCTGAGAGTAGGTGCTCAAAATACTTGCGACAGGATTAGCTTAGACTGGAAGAAATACTATCTTAACACCGAGATAGTTAAGATTCCTCTCCTAATGCTAGATAAAATGACGCTTGATGACTGGGCTCATAAACTTGTTCGTAATTTTAGCCTGTCTAAAAAACAGTATAACAATATGGCTATTATAATGAGGCAAATCTTAGATTATGCTGTAGAAAAGAACTATATAAAGGAAAACAATATGTGGAAAGTGCATATTGATAAAAATCTCTTCAGGCCAATCAGAAAAAAGGATAGTAGTTACGAAGTCTTTATGGAGGATGAAGAGGATAGGTTCAAGGAATATGCCTGGGAATGCTTCTATAATAAATCCCATAAAAAACAACCACTTACGCCTTTAGCGGTGCTATTTTTACTTCAGACAGGGCTTAGAATTGGCGAATTAAGGGCTTTAATGTATTCAGACATCACCGAGGACGGAAAGCATATATCCGTAGATAAAATGGTTCGTGTAGAGACTGGTGAAGTAGTAGAAAGTACAAAGGGTGTATTTGGCGGGAGAATCGTAGCCTTAAGCGATGAAGCGATAAAGATTATTGAAACGGCTAGAAGATTTCAAAAAGAGAAAGGTGTGTCATCTAGATACATTTTTTCAATGAACGAAAAGCCCATAGGATACCATGCGGTAAATAAAGCATACTATTCTTATTGCGACGCTATTGGCACACAAAGAAAGAGCACTCATAAGGCTAGAAAGACGGTTGTGTCTGCATTATTTGATGGCGGGATGAATCCCGATGAAATCAGAAAAATGGTAGGGCATGTAGATATTAGAACCACATATAATTCGTACTGCTATAACAGAAGATCTGACGAAACCAATCGAGAAATTCTAAATAAATCTCTTTAAGTTCATCTATTCTTTTTATTTATCATAGGGTCTATTTTTATACGAAATGGCGATTTGGGTGCAAGATTGGGTGCATTTGGGTGCATAATCCAAAAGAAAAACCATTGAAATTCCAATGGTTTGTTGGTATCGCCAAGGGGAGTCGAACCCCTGATTCCAGCGTGAGAGGCTAGCGTCTTGACCACTTGACCATGGCAGCATGTTCTTTGTTCGATTGTCAACAAAGGGCATTCTACAATGTTTTAAGGCGCTTGTCAATGGCAGTAATTGGCAGATGCCATATACCAAAGAAACCTCGACTTGGTGTATAATAGAAGGACGATATGGTTTACGGAGGTATATATGAGTATTACAACTGTGCATATTGATAGCCTTGAGGGAATAAGCGAATTGCTTTTTGAGGCGGTTAACGCCGATGAGAATGGGAGATATAGGACTGCGTATTATTATCGTGGAATGCCGAACGTTGATTATAGCTTGGTTACGAGTTTGGCTAGAAACTACCAGCACTCTGATTCCAAAAAGTTGAACGCGCAGCGCCAAAAAACTGCAAAGGCTCTTGAGATGCATATTCTTGAGAATTTTACAAAATATGCGAGCATAGAGGATCCTTCAATTAGCGAGTCGATTTGGAAGGCGATGATAGTTGGTCAGCATCACGGACTTCCGACTAGGCTTCTCGACTGGACGCATTCACCTTTGGTTGCGCTTCACTTTTCGGAGGCATGCGATGATTTTAATGACTTTGAAAAGAATGACGCTGTGGTCTGGAGAATTGACGTGCGTGCGTTAAACAAAAAACTTCCGGAGAAGTACCAAAAGAAACTCAATGGCAATAAGACGCATATGTTTTCCGTAAAGACTCTAAGCGAGGTTGTAAAAACCATTCAGGAGTACGACAAGGATATGGGAAATAGTGCTTTTGTTACGGTGGAGCCGCCGTCGATAGATGAGCGAATCGTTAACCAGTATGCGTTCTTTACTCTGGTGCCGAACGGCATCAAAGACCTTGCCGCGTTTTTGGACGGCCTTAATGATGTGGAAACAAAGAAATACATAATCGACAAGAGTATCAGGTGGCAGCTCAGAGAGTATCTGGATCAGTTCAATATGAGTGAGAGAACCATCTATCCGGGCCTCGACGGAATCGCAAAATGGCTTGCGAGACATTATTATGTTAAGTAAAACGTGATTGCGCGCTTGGTCAGATGCCTATCAAACGCCGATATAACACTTATCAAAGGAGTTCTGCGTGATCTACATTGAATCAACAAGCTATAACCCTTATTACAATTTGGCTTTGGAGGAGTTCGTCTTCAGTTCGATGGATCCAAAGGAGCCATATTTTATGCTTTGGCAAAATGAGAACACCATCGTGGTTGGCAAATACCAAAACACGAATGAAGAGATTAATCAGGAGGCAGTTGACGCACAGCATATGAATGTCGTTCGTCGTCTTTCCGGCGGAGGCACTGTTTATCACGATGAGGGGAATCTCAATTTTACTTTTATCGTGAACAAAGGAAACTCGCCTGACTTTGACTTTAGCATATTTGTCGTGCCGATTATAGATGCGCTGCGCAGTCTCGGTGTCGATGCAGAGTTCAGCGGAAGAAACGACATAACGATTAACGGACTGAAGATCTCCGGGAACTCGCAGTACGTGAAGGGTGGAAGAGTGCTCCACCACGGATGCATCATGCTTGATTCAAATCTCGATAAGGTTAAGGATGCGCTTAACGTTAAGGAAGCAAAGTTTGAATCACGAAGCGTGAAGTCGGTTAGGAGCAGGATTACGACAATAAATGCTAATGCGCCGCGAAAAATTATCATGCAAGAATTCAAGGACGCGATTAAGAAGCAGGTCTTTAAGAACGAGGACGTTAAGCAACACTTTCTAACACCTGAGGATGAGCGCGCGGTTGAGAAACTCATGCGGGAAAAGTACGAAACTTGGGAGTGGAACTACGGCTCAAACAAGAAGTATTCTATGCGACGCGAAAAGAAATTCGATACGGGACTTGTAAGCGTTGACATGGAGGTCGAGCACGGAATAATTAAAGATATTGGCATAAGCGGTGACTTCTTTGGGAGTGGCGAGATAAATGAACTAACTTCAAAAATAATAGGTCTTGCGCTAAATGAAGATTTGGTAGATAATCTAGAGAAATTGTGTGTGGAGAGTTATATTCACGGAGTCACGGCAGAGGATCTTGCGAACCTCATCAGATAGTGACTTGAAGCGTAGAAGAATGATGCTACTTTAAAAGTGAACACGAAAATGTAGAAAAAACGGCTTTTTTAGAAATAAGATAAAAGAATTTAGAAAGAAGAGAAAAGAAGGAAGATTGAAATGAGAACTTATGTAAGTAGCCGCGGTGGCCAGAGTATAGAAGGTGCCGCCGGCGCAATTATACGGGGAATCGCAAGTGACAAGGGACTCTTTGTTCCGGATGAGATTCCCGTGCTGGATATCAAGCTTGACGAACTTGCGGGAATGAAATATCAGGAAATCGCGCGCAAGGTCATAGGTGCGTTCTTTGATGACTATACAGAGAATGAGATTGCGTACTGCGTTAATGGCGCATATGACGATAAGTTTCCAAAAGAGGTTGTGCCCGTAGTTAAGGCCGGGGATGCGTATTTCTTGGAACTCTATCGTGGAAGGACTTCCGCATTTAAGGATATGGCGCTCTCGATTCTTCCATATCTACTTACGACGGCAGTTAAGAAGACGGGAGAAGATAAGAAGATTTGCATTCTTACGGCGACATCGGGCGATACCGGAAAGGCCGCGCTCGAAGGATTTGCGAATGTACCTGGGACAGAGATAATAGTATTCTTCCCTGAAGATGGTGTGAGTGCGGTTCAGAAAGCGCAGATGGTTACGCAGGAGGGCGATAATACACATGTATTTGCGATTCGCGGTAATTTTGACGATGCACAGACGGGTGTTAAGAAGATATTTAGCGATGATGCGATGGCTGAAAGGCTAGCCGACAAAGGCTGCAAGCTCTCGTCCGCAAATTCAATCAATATCGGAAGACTCATTCCGCAGGTTGCGTACTATGTATATGGTTACGGCAAGTTAATCGAGGACGGCGCAATCAAACCGGGGGACAAGATTAACATCGTTGTTCCGACGGGTAACTTTGGTAATATCCTCGCCGCGTACTATGCGAGCCTGATGGGAATTCCAGTTAACAAATTCATCTGTGCCTCGAACGAAAACAAAGTTCTGACCGACTTTATAAATACGGGCATATACGACACCAGAAGGGATTTTCATATCACCAATTCACCGTCCATGGACATCTTGATTAGCAGCAATCTGGAGAGGCTTCTCTATCATCTGTCGGGCGGTGACAGTTCTGAAATAGCCGAGCTGATGTCAAAACTCGACAGTGAGAAATGCTATGAGGTATCGGACAAAATCAAAGAAGGGCTCCAGTGCTTCTACGGAGGATTCGCAGACGTTTCCGATACCAACAAGACAATAGGCGAAATTTATGCAGCTAATAAGTATCTCATGGATACGCATACTGCGGTTGCATACAAGGTGTATGAGGATTATCGTGAGGCAACCGGTGATGATACACCGACAATTATCGCATCGACAGCAAGTCCGTTCAAATTCTCGGACAGCGTTGCGAAATCGGTCGGTCTCTCTGAGTGCGAGAATGAATTTGATTATCTCGAAGAATTATCGGAAGCAACCGGCACCGCGATTCCTGATGGTCTTGCGAATCTTGATAAAAAGGAGGTCCGTCATAAGGGCGTTATAGATATAGATGAGATGCCCTCAATCGTGGAAGAACTGCTGCAAAAATAGCATAGGCTCAACAACGATGGGTTATTGGATGCGAACGAATTATTGGCTATAGAATTACAGAGTTATAGAACATGTCTTTACTTGAAATCTTTTTAATCGGAATAGGATTGTCGATGGATGCCTTTGCAGTTGCAATCTGCAAAGGTCTTTCCTTTGATAAGATGAGTTGGAAGAAGGCGCTGATTCCGGGCATATATTTCGGTCTCTTCCAGGGACTAATGCCAGTAATCGGTTACTTCCTTGGTTCGGGGTTCAAAAATGCAATTGAGAAATACGATCACTGGATTGCATTTGCGCTCCTTGTGATTATAGGTGTCAATATGATTAGAGAGTCGCGCGAGGAAGCAGAGGGTGATTCCAATATGAGTTTTGCCGCAATGATTCCTCTCGCGATTGCAACGAGCATAGACGCACTTGCGGTAGGGGTGAGCTTCGCAATGGTCGGAGTAAATATCCTGATTGCTGCGATTATGATTGCTTGCACGACACTTGTAATTGCCACTTTGGGATTCAAAGTAGGCAATATGTTCGGCGCCAAATATAAGTCAAAAGCAGAGGTGTTCGGAGGCATTATCCTCATACTGATAGGCATCAAAATACTGATTGAACACCTAGGAATACTGTGATAAACTATGTAGGTGCCGCGAGAAGGCCGTTGGTTTAGCAAGGTAGCGGGAACAGAATAATATAGAACATTAATTAGCTTGTAGGGTTGACCGAGTGGCTAAGGAGCTCGCCTGGAAAGCGAGTAAGGCGTAACAGCCCCGTGGGTTCGAGTCCCATG
>JAGAFN010000082.1 GCA_017612585.1 Bacillota bacterium
ACCCAGACAGTTTTTAATTTCGGGAAGCGCATCAAACGAATTCTTAAGCGCAAGCATATCCCTTCCGTTTGCGTGACCGGATGCAATTCTCGCCGCAAGTCTCTCAAAGTCATAAATCTTTTTAAGCGCTTCATTAAGATTGTTCTGCATAAGAGGATCGAGAACCAGTTCCTCTACTGCATCTAGCCTCCTTTTAATCTCCGAAACATCCTTTAGCGGCTCGGATATCCATGCCTTTAGGAGTCTCGCTCCCATCGCTGTTCTTGTCTTATCGAGAATTCCGAGAAGCGATCCTTGTTTTCTCTTATCGTAGAGTGTTTCAAGTATTTCAAGATTTCTAAGACTCGCCTTATCGAGTGACATAGCATATCCAATATCAAAATAGTTACAGGACGTAATCTGCGAAAGACTCTGCTTCTGCGTCTCGAGCAAATAAGAAAGCAGCGCTCCTAAACTCATAATGGCGCCGTCTCTCCCGTTTAGTCCAATTGAAGGGACTGCACCTTTACCAAGCTGCGCTGTAATAAGTTCCATGGCGGAGTTGATCTGGAAATAACCATCTCCAATCACGTTGACATAGGCATTGCTAACAGTTTCAATATCTTCTGTGCCATAATCATCTTCAAATGCCTTATTAAGAAGCACCTCTTTCGGCGCAAGTCTTGCAATTTTGTCAACCGCTTCTCCGTATGAATTTCTTCCTTCTGATATTTCGGTAACAGCGAGCTCACCTGTAGAAATATCGCAGTAAGCTAGACCTATTCCATCTTTGAATCTTGCAACTGAGACAAGGTAATTGTTATCGCCTTCGGGTATCATCATTTCGGGAGAAAGCGTCCCCGGCGTTATGATTCTTATTACTTCTCTTGCGACTATTCCCTTTGCGGTACTTGGATCCTCTACTTGCTCACATATTGCGACCTTATACCCCTTCTCGACGAGCCTCGATATATACATATCTGCGGCATGGAAAGGAACTCCGCACATCGGCGCCCTCTCCTCCTTACCGCAGTTCTTTCCCGTAAGCGTTAATTCCAGTTCTCTTGATGCAGTGTAAGCATCCTCAAAGAACATCTCATAGAAATCTCCCAAGCGAAAGAACAGTATGCAATCCTCATACTGTGCTTTGATGTCCATATACTGTTTCATCATGGGAGATAATTTCTCTGTCATAATAGTCTCTTAAAAGTCGAGCAGCGAAGAATCTCGCTGCTCGCCGTCCATCTACCTAAATTACTTTCCGAGTTTCTTGTTGTAAGCTTCAATTCCGAGCCTAATGAGTTCGGCGCCTCTCTTCATTTCCTTTTGATTGAGAACGTAGGCTATTCTTATTTCATCCTTTCCAAGTCCTGGCGTCGCATAGAATCCCTCGGCCGGTGCAAACATTACTGTCTCGCCGTTATCATCGAATTCCTCAAGCATAAATACCAAGAAATCTTCTACGCTGTCCACCGGAAGCTTAACGGTCATATAGAATGATCCTCCGGGTTTTTGGCAAATCACCCCGGGAATTTTCATCATTTCTTCGTAAACAACATCCCTTCTTCCGCAGTATTCTGCCTTGACTTTCTCGTAATAAGAAGCAGGGAGCTTGAATAGCCCCGCAGATCCGACTTGGTCAACTGTCGAAACGCAGAGTCTCGCTTGAGCCATCTTCATTATCATGCTCATGAAGTCTTTGTTCTTTGAAATGACTAGTCCTATACGCGCGCCGCAAGCAGAATATCTCTTCGATACGGAGTCGATAATAATAACCCTGTCCGCATATTCCGGAAGCATACCAAAGGAAGTAAGTTCCCTGTCGTCGTACGCAAATTCTCTATATACCTCATCGGCAATGACAAAGATGTCATGCTCCTTTGCAATCTCGCAGATTAAACGCATCTCGTCGAGCGTAAGTACATTTCCGGTCGGATTTCCCGGAGAAATACATGAGATTGCTCTCGTCTTTTCGTTTATGAGAGGCTCAATCTGCTCTCTCGTGGCATAGCTGAATCCATTTTCAGCCTTTGTTGTTACAGGTGCAATCTTTCCTCCTGCAGAAGTAAGAAATGTATGGTAGTTGGTATAGAATGGTTCCGCCATTATAATCTCTTCTCCCGGATTTATGAGAGAAAGAAACGTCATGGTGAGAGCTTCGGATCCGCCATTTGTAACGATCATGTCGTCTCTGCCGTAATCCATGCCGTATTGCTTATAATAAGCCGAAACAGCATCCTGGAGTTCTGTTACCCCCCCAGATTCCGCATATCTTATCACCTCGTCATTGTAGGCCTTTATGGCATCCATAAAGCAGTCCGGCGTCTCAACGTCAGGTTGTCCAATGTTCAGATGGTAAACCTTCTTCCCCATCTCCTTAGCCTTGATTGCAATCGGATTGAACTTCCGAATCGGCGAAAACTGCATTTCATATGCTCTGTCTGCAAATCTCATCATTTATCCTCCATGCTGTAAAAAACATCCAGTCTTTTATGAGCTTCACTAACCACTTTCTCTATCGTGCCCGACGTTTCATTATACCCTATTTCACCACCTTTGTTAAGGAGGATAAGGTATTCAATATTGCCTTTTCCACCCTTGATTGGCGAGAAATCAAGCTTTTCAAACGAGAGTCCCGATTCTTCCGCATAACCAATCACATTTTGAATCACGACGCTATGAACGGCAGGATCCTTTACTATGCCATTCTTTCCTACTTGCTCTCTACCGGCTTCAAACTGCGGTTTGATGAGTGCGCATACTTTTCCTCCATCCTTTAGGAATTCAGCACATTTTGGAAAGATATGCTTTAGGGATATAAAGGATACATCTATGCTTGCAAAATCAATTTCGTCCATAATTATGGGGTTCTCAGGATTATTCTCAAACAATCTGAAATTGCATCTCTCTATATTTACAACCCTCTCATCTGTGCGAAGAGAATAATCAAGCTGACCGTATCCCACGTCAATCGCATATACTTTTCTGGCGCCATTTTTGAGCATGCAGTCGGTAAATCCACCGGTAGAAGCACCTATGTCCATACATACTGCACTATTAAGATCTATTTCAAATACATCGATAGCTTTTTCTAGTTTAAGCCCTCCTCTACTTACATACGGACATTTGTCTCCCTTATGAGAGATTTCCGCATCACAGGATACGGACATTCCGGGTTTGTCAAATACGACGCCGTCAACGGTGACTTCGCCCGACATGATAGCAGCCTTTGCTTTTTCTCTAGATGTGATTATTCCTCTTTCAACAAGGAGGACATCAAGTCTTTTCTTCAAACTACTTCTCCTCGTTCGAAATATGATCCATTATACTTTTTGCTATGCCCTCGGCATCCATATCGTAGCGCTTAAAAATGTCTCTCGCATTGCCCTGTTCTATAAACTTGTTTGGCCACGCAATCGAAATAATATCGCGATTTGGATTTTTAGCCTTAAAATGCTCACCAAAACCGCCACTTTCTATATTGTCTTCAAGCGTAACTATAAGCGGAGTACCCGATATTCCCGGAATATCTATTTTATCGTTCCCAAAGATTCCAATGTTTACGACGCCAGTCGAAATATTTTTATTCTTAAGAATCTCCGCGGCTTCAAGCGCAGGCTTAAGCATGGTTCCAACAGCAAGAATGGCGACATTTGTTCCCTTCTTAACAAGAATATTCTTTCCCGTGAATTCATTGCCTGTAAGAGATTCTGCGATTGCCGCACCTCTTGGGTATCTGATTGCTGTAGGTGTATTAAGTTTCACGGCATATGCGAGCA
This sequence comes from Bacillota bacterium, assembly GCA_017612585.1. Classification (GTDB taxonomy): domain Bacteria; phylum Bacillota; class Clostridia; order Peptostreptococcales; family Anaerovoracaceae; genus Eubacterium_B. The sequence goes on from JAGAFN010000082.1 coordinate 3,759, forward strand.
TTTCCTTTAGCTGAATGCCATCGCAAGGCGTAAGAACTGTCATATTCGGCATAGTAAGAAAGTATGAGATATCAAATATCCCATGATGCGTCTCTCCGTCTGCACCTACAAAGCCAGCCCTATCTACCGCAAACGTCACAGGGAGATTCTGCATGCAGACATCCTCAATCATTTCATCATATGCACGTTGGAGAAATGAGGAATAAATCGCAACTACAGGATGGAGTCCAGAAATGGCTTGTCCCGCAGCCATTATGACGGCATTTGCTTCCGCAATTCCTACATCAAACACCCTACCCTTAAGCCTATCCTTCATAATGCCTAGCCCTGTCGCATCGGTCATGGCGGCACTTATAGCCGTAACGGTTTCGTTTTCCTTGGCTATTTCGTAAAGTGCGTCACCAAAAAGATCGGAATATGTGGCCTTGTTTGAAGAAAGAGACTTACCGGTTCCTACATCAAAAACTCCAATACCATGAAATCTGTCCGGATGCTTTTCTGCAGGCTCATACCCTTTGCCTTTCTTTGTAATCGCATGAACAATAACTGGACCGTCAACACGCTTTGCAAGTTCAAGGACAGAAATCAAATCCTCTATATCATGGCCGTCAACAGGTCCGAGATATATTAAGCCCAACTCTTCAAAGAGAACACCTTCGTTAATCAGCGCATACTTAATCCTTGCCTTGGTATCACCCAGAGCGCGCCTTATTCCGCGACCTACTACCGGCATCTTATCTAGAGTTTCTTTCAGCTTTTCCTTTGCATCCTTATACTTCGTCGATGTTCTAAGCTTGCCAAGATGCTCCGATAATCCTCCGATATTTTTGGAAATAGACATTCCATTGTCATTTAGAACGATAATAACCTTCCTACCCGACTGTCCAACGGCATTTATTGCCTCAAAAGCAGGACCTCCCGTCATTGATCCGTCTCCGATTACGGCTATCACTTCATGGTTTTCACCTTTTATATCTCTCGCCGTAGCCATTCCGTATGCCGCTGAAATAGAAGTACTGGAGTGACCCGTATCATAGATATCGTATTCACTCTCGGCTCTCTTTGGGAAGCCACTTAGTCCATCAGTCTGCCTCAGTGAATCAAAGGAATCTCTTCTACCCGTGAGTATCTTGTGTACATATGTCTGATGACCGACATCCCATATAATCTTATCATCAGGAGTATCAAAGACTTTATGAAGCGCAAGAGTGAGTTCAACAACACCTAGATTGGATGCTAAATGACCACCCGTTTTTGAAACCGAGTCAATCAAAAAACCTCGAATCTCTCCAGCCAGTGCGTTCAATTCGTTTTCGTCAAGTTCCTTAATATCCGAAGGTGATTTAATTTTCTCTAGAATACCGCTCATCTCATTCCCTCTAATCAATATGTTCTCTCCGCGAGTTCTAAGACTAACTGCTTAAAGAATTCCGCGTTGTCGTAGTATGGCGCAATGCTTTCTACAGCATTATCGGTTAACACTCTTAACCTTTTCTCACTCTCTTCAATTCCGTTAAGCGATACGTATGTGAGCTTTTCTTTGGCCGCGTCTGAACCGACATTCTTGCCTAGAACGTCGCTTACACCTCTTACATCCAGAATGTCATCCGCAATCTGGAATGCAAGTCCGAGATTCTCTGCATATTTTGTCATCGCATCGAACATGCTCTTATCTGCTCCGCCAAGATAAAGACCGGCCTGAACTGCAGAAACTATAAGAGCAACTGTTTTGTTTCCGTGTATAAACTTAATGGTATTGTTATCTGCGCTGTCGTGTGCCTCTGCCTCGATATCTGCCGCTTGCCCGGCAATCATGCCTCTTACACCAGCGCCTTTAGCAATAGTGTACATAGCATTGATGCGTTTTTGGAGTTCCTCGGCATTCCCGAAGTGCATCATCATATCCTTGGCCATAATCTCAAAGGCGCTGTTTAGTAGGCCATCTCCCGCGAGTGTAGCCATGCCATCTCCATAAACCATGTGGTTCGTTGGTTTTCCTCTCCTAAGTTCATCGTTATCCATCGCCGGAAGATCGTCGTGGATAAGAGAATACGTATGGATGAATTCGATCGCACAGGCATAAGGAAGCGCAGTCAGGCTGTCTCCACCTGCAAATTCGCAGGATGACATGAGAAGAACCGGTCTTATTCTCTTCCCACCTGCGGAAAGAGAATATTCCATGGCTTCCCTTATAATGCTTGCACGCTGGTCGACTGCCGGGAGATAGTCTGTCAGATACTCATTTA
>JAGAFN010000083.1 GCA_017612585.1 Bacillota bacterium
GAGAGAAAGGCCGAGGTCATTCGTCTGATCGAAGAGCAGGGAAAACTCACGGATGAATTAAAAGAAGAGATAAACAAGGCGGAGGTTCTCCAGAGAGTAGAGGACCTCTATAAACCATATAAACAAAAGCGTCAGACGAGAGCAGGGAAGGCCAAAGAGAGAGGGCTTGAACCACTGGCGATGATTATAAAGCTGCAGAAAGAAAAGCAGGGCGACATATATGAAATAGCAAAGCCTTATGTTAATCCGGAAAAAGCAGTGGAGACTCCGGAGGATGCGATTCAGGGCGCGTTGGATATTATTGCGGAGATTATTGCGGATGACGCGGACTATATTAGCGAGCTCAGAGAGAGGACCTTGGAGCAAGGCGTAATCAGCGTAGAGGCAACGGATCCGGAGGAGAAGAATGTTTATGATGCATATTATGGACAGACAGAAATGATTTCCAGGATTCCAAACCATAGAGTTCTTGCCATAAACAGAGGAGAAAAAGAAGGCAAGCTAAAAGTAAAAGTTGATACCGACCAGGAAAAGATGACCGCGTATTTAAAGAGTCAAGTTATTACGGGAGAATCTATTTTTAAAGACATCCTTTCCGACACAGTGGAAGACTCATATAAGCGCCTTATAGCACCTTCTATCGAGAGAGAAATGAGAAACCTTTTGACGGAAAGGGCGGAGGATGAGGCAATCAAGGTATTTGCCAAGAATACTGAAAAGCTTCTCATGGTTCCGCCTGTGAAGGGAAAGAGAATTATAAGCATCGATCCGGGTTACAGAACAGGATGCAAGGTCGCCGTTATCGATGAGACCGGAAAGCTTCTGGCTTATACAACCATCTATCCGACGCAGCCAAAGATGGATATCGCGGGGACGGAGAAAACTCTAAAGCAGCTAATTGAGAAGTTTGGAATCAATGTAATTGTAATAGGAAACGGAACTGCGTCGAGAGAGACAGAGGAAGTGATTGCCGCCTTCCTAAAGAAGAATTCCTTTGATGTTGTTTATACAATCGTGAACGAGGCAGGCGCATCGATATATTCCGCATCAAAGCTCGCAACAGAAGAATATCCGGACCTTGATGTTACCACGAGGGGAGCGATGTCTCTTGGAAGAAGGCTGCAGGATCCTTTGGCGGAGCTTGTAAAAATCGATCCAAAGCATATCGGCGTGGGACAGTATCAGCACGATATGAATCAGAAGAAATTGGATGGGGCTCTCTCGGGTGTAGTGGAGGACTGCGTAAACAGAGTTGGAGTAGATCTGAACACAGCGTCGCCTTCGCTTCTTTCCTATGTGGCCGGAATAAGTTCTCCTGTTGCAAAGAATATTGTTAAGTACAGAGAAGAAAAAGGTCGCTTCAAAAATAGAAAAGAATTATTGAAAGTTGAGAAGCTGGGACCAAAGGCGTTTGAACAGTGCGCAGGCTTCCTTAGAATCAGCGGCGGAGATGAACCGTTGGATCAAACCGGCGTGCATCCCGAGTCGTATGCAGCCGCCAAAGAGATGATGAAGAAAGCAGGTATCTCAGGCGAAGATATAAATGGTGGAGGAGTAAAAGATATTTACGAAAGAATACTCTTTGCTTATCCGTCTCTCAAGAAAGAGGAGAGCTTAGAAAAACTTGCCGGAGATATCTCAATCGGACTTCCTACGCTCAAAGATATTTTGGATGAAATGAAAAAGCCGGGAAGAGATCCGAGAGAAGACGCACCCGAGGTAGTCTTCAGAAGTGATGTTAGGTCATTTGAAGATCTTAAGGAAGGAATGGAAATGTCCGGCACAGTAAGAAACGTGGTGGACTTTGGAGCCTTTGTCGACATAGGCGTTAAACAGGATGGTCTAGTGCATATTTCGCAGCTCAGCGACAAGTTCGTTAAGCATCCGATGGACGTTGTGTCGGTCGGAGATACAGTAAAAGTAAAAATACTATCAATAGATAAGGAAAAGGGGAAGATTTCCCTCACGATGAAACTGTAGCGGGTATGAGACAGTGAGATAGAAGCTTTGAGCGAAGGGATAATAACGATGAAAGAAATATATTTGGCGGGAGGATGCTTCTGGGGAACGCAGAAGTTCTTTGATCAGTTTGATGGAGTTATCGAAACCGAGGTCGGATACGCAAACGGAAAATTCCTTAATCCTACTTATGAGCAGGTTTGTAGGGACGGCACTGGGCATGCGGAGACCGTGCGCATCAAATTTGATGAAGAGGTTATAAGTATCGGTGAACTGCTGGACAGGTATTTTATGACGATAAATCCGCTGTCCGTAAACCGTCAGGGAGCGGATGTGGGAGAGCAGTATCGCACAGGAATCTATTACGAAGACGATACGCTACTTCCAGAAATCCAAAAGAAGATTGCAGAAGAAACCGAGAAGGCTGGGCAGCCACTTGCCGTTGAAGTAAAGCCCCTTGAGAACTTCTCTTCCGCGGAGGAATATCACCAAAAATATCTGGACAAGAATCCGGGTGGATACTGCCATATTCCGGCGCGATTAATGAAGCTGTCAGAGTAGAGGGCATAATGCTTATCGGAATAGAAAAAAGAGTGATGTTTGTAAAAGCATCGCTCTTTTTGATTTCAAACCGATGCAAAGAACTTTCAAAAAGCCTATTGACAACTATATCGTGTGGCGATATAATCGAGTTACGATATATCGGTTGACGATATATTGAGATGCGATGGAGGAAGTATTATGACTGAAAACATGGTTTTGACGGAGGCGACGTATTATATACTTCTTGCCCTCTGTGATCCCCAACACGGATACGGAATAATGCAGAAGGTGGAGGCTTTGTCCGGTGGCAGGGTGAGGCTTGCCGCGGGAACGCTCTACGGAGCGCTTAATGCCATGGTGGAGAAGAGGTGGATTGTTCAGCTGCCCGTGGCTGATGGGAGTCGAAAGAAGGATTATCAGATAACCGATTTGGGACTTGAGATTTTGGTAAACGAGGTTAACAGACTAAAGGAACTCGTTCAGAATGGGGAGAATATATTAGGAGGGCAGATCAATGGCTGAGAGAAAGACTATACGTAAGTGGTTTTGGGTATGGGACTTCGACAAAGAGGAGCAGTGGTTTAACGAGATGGCTGCAGAAGGCTGGGCATTGGTAGGCGTAGGTTTCTGCAAATACATATTTGAAAGATGCGAACCAAACGAGTACATAGTCAGGCTTGAGATGCGCACTCCCCAGGACGACTATATCTCATTTGTGGAATCAACCGGTGCGGAGTATATCGGTAGATTTGCCGAGTGGCTATTCTTTAGGAGAAGGAGTGAGCTCGGAGCGTTCGAATTGCACTCCGACATAGATTCGCAAATTGAGCATCTTGGAAGAATTAATAAAACAACCGTTGCGATTGGAATCGTCAATGCTGCCATAGGCATAATAAATTCTGTCAACGTAGGTCGCTGGGGTTGGATCAATCTATTATGTGCTGCGCTCCTATTCTATGCATCAGGCAGAATCAAAGGACGCATGGATATGCTGACAAAGGAGAGACTGCTGAGAGAGAACTAGATTAGTGATAATAAGTTATTGGGATAATGACATTGCAGAACGTTGAAGAAGCTGCTCGTGGCAATAAAGCGGGCAGCTTCTTTTTGATTAAATGGTGTATAATATACGCATGTAGAAAGGATACACTATGGACAAGAAGGCAACGATTGAAAAGATAGCGCGGGACGCCTTTGAGAAGGGCGGGTTTAACGGTGCGTGGCTCTATGCGGAGGGTGGCGAAATCGTGTCTAAAGGCGCTGTTGGATGGCGCGATGCGGAGGATACGCTGCCCGTGCAGGAGGATACCATTTTTGAGATGGCGTCGATTACAAAAATGTTTACGGCTACGGCGGTAATGCTTCTTGTTAGGGACGGAAAGCTGAATCTCGATGATGAATATGCGAAATACTTTCCGGAGTATCCGTACAAGGGTGTGACGATACGTCATCTTTTGACGCATACGAGCGGTATGCCGGAAGAGTTTGATACGGAGAATTGGGTCGCGCCGATTTGGAAAAGCGAAAACAGGATACCGGCAAACAGCGAGATCCTCAAGTTCATCTGCGAGAGTAGCAAAGACGCTGACTGCGCTCCGGGCGAAAGGTTCGAATATACCGATGTAGGATACTGTCTACTTGCCGAAGCTGTGGAAAAGGCTTCCGGAGTTAAGTTCGAAGATTTCCTGAAGGAAAAGATTTTTCTTCCCGCGGGAATGAAGGATTCTGC
>JAGAFN010000084.1 GCA_017612585.1 Bacillota bacterium
CCCTGTAATATTGGGTGGCGGCATCACAATTGTAAAAGGCTACTTACCTTCTTCAATTTCAGCCTTAAATGCGCCCTCTTTTTCCCACATTTCATATATGCGGTCCTCAAAATCTTTTGGATTGTATGTCTTGGCTAAATTCTGTTCCATATTGTTAATTCCTCACACTTTTTATTGCATCACAAAGAGGTTTTTCCCTTTGAAAAATGACATAGATATACAGATACTATAATAGCCTAATTTCCCTTTGATTTCAAGTAAAAGCCCCCTTGCTTTTCCTTGACACGACAATACATAAAGGTTAAGATTTATATAGCGTTTTCAAATAGTGAAGCGTTTTTTACGTAGGCTTAAATGCCTGAAAATTCACAAAATGAGGTACTGCATATGAAACATGAATTCCCTGTTACTCTTACAACAAATCCCGGCAAAAAACCCGAGTCCAAGGGGCTTAGATTTGGTACTGTTTTCACAGACCATATGTTTGTCATGGACTATAACGAAGAAAAGGGCTGGCACGACGGAAGAATAGTTCCCTACGGGCCTATTGAACTTGACCCCGCAGCCTGCTGCCTGCATTATGGTCAGGAAATGTTTGAGGGTCTTAAAGCATATAAAACAGCGGAAGGCAGAGTTCAGCTCTTCCGTCCATATATGAACGCAAAGAGAACCAACAGGACCAATGATAGGCTCTGTATTCCGGAAATCGATGAAGATCTCTTTGTTGACGCTATCAAGGCTCTCGTAAAGGTTGAACAGGACTGGATTCCGAGCGGAGAAGGAACTTCTCTATATATAAGACCTTTTATCTTTGCTACCGAGGCATTCTTAGGCGTAAGAAGAGCGACAGAATATAAATTCATGATTATCCTCTCACCTGTAGGTCCATACTTTGTAAACGGTCTCCAGCCTACCAAAATGTACGTTGAGGACGTATATACCAGAGCTGCCAAAGGCGGTACAGGCGAAGCAAAATGTGCAGGTAACTACGGAGGAAGCCTAAAGGCCCAGGAAATCGCCCACGAAAAAGGCTTTGAACAGATTCTCTGGCTCGACGCAAAAGAGCACAAATACATTGAAGAAATCGGATCTGCAAACGCCTTCTTTGTTATCGGCGACGAGGTTGTAACGAGCCCGCTTAACGGCTCTATCCTCCCGGGGATCACGAGGGACTCCATCATCGCTCTCTGCAAGGAAAAGGGAATAAAAGTAAGCGAAAGACAGATTTCCATAGATGATCTCGAAGAAGCTTACAGAAACGGCGAACTAAAGGAAATGTTCGCATCCGGAACAGCCGCAATCGTTTCCCCTGTCGGAGAACTTCTCTACAAGGGCGAGAAGATGATTATAAACAATAATGAAATCGGACCCATTGCGCAGGAAATGTACAATACCATCTACGGAATTCAGACCGGAAAGATTGAGGATTTCATGCACTGGACCGAACCGGTGGAATAAAAATGAATTTGATTGATCTCTTTTACAAATTATCGTCGCTAACAGTTTTCAGAGGCTTCCACGAGTCAAAACTCTGGGAAGCCTTTGTTAGCATTGCTCAGGTAGAAGACCCCGACTCTCAAGGCGAATCATGGCTCCAGAGTTTTCTCCTGAATTGCTATGGTGAGTTCTGCGGCGAAGTATTAAAAAGCGGAGGAAATATATCTTCTCTCATAAAGGACTATGTTCTTGGGAGCGAAGATCTACCTTTTGCAGAACTAAGTTCAGACAATTCTTCTGTACTAAGGTCTGCCATCAATTTTGATTTGGAGGCATTGCAGGAGCTTTCAGAGTTAACTTCTGCTGAGCTAAAGGACTTCCTTTTCAAAGTAGGCAGATTTGACAAAGAAGATACAATCCTAGAGTCTCTTCCTAAATGGGATACTTCCTCCATGGATTTAAAATCCGAGTTCTTCGATATGTTAAATAGCATCGGAACAGGTGGCTATGGGATATTTAGAAAGAACATAATGTTTAAGATAAAGGACGGAAAACTAAAACCCATAGAAAATGCCGATTATCAGGATGAGGACACCCTTTACGGATATGAGAGAGAGCGGAGTCTCATTATGAAAAACACAGAGGCCTTTGCAAAGGGACTCCCCGCAAGCAATGTTCTCCTCTACGGAGATGCCGGAACAGGAAAATCTACCAGCGCAAAAACTTGTTCCGCCGCATATTCCGCCCATGGTGTAAGGCTCATCGAGTTTACCAAGGAACAGGTCACACTAATTCCGGAGATAGCAGAAGAGCTTTCAAAATCGCCACTTAAATTCATTTTCTTCATAGACGATCTAACCTTCAACGAAGACGACAGCGATTTCTATGCCCTGAAAGGAATACTCGAAGGAAATGTCAGCGGAACAGGTAGCAATATTCTGATTTACGCAACGAGTAACAGACGACATCTTATTAAAGAGTCTTCTGCATCGCGCCATGGAGATGACTTGCACTTGAACGATACCCTTCAGGAAGTTATGAGCTTGGCCTCGAGATTTGGACTCACAATTACATTCTCAAAGCCCGCGAAAGATTTATATATTTCAATTGTTAAAGGACTTGCAAAAGAATATGGACTCGAAGTAACAGATGACCTTATAACGAGAGCCGAAGCCTTCGCAATACGCGCAAACGGACGAAGTCCAAGAACCGCAAAACAGTTTATCATCTTGGCAAGTAACGACCTTCAATAGCAAACTGATAAAAAACATTTGCAGGATTTACAGGAAACTTATAAAGACCAAAAACGTGTAGTTATAGAAAACCCGAGCATATTTCATGTCTCGGGTTTTGCTTGTCCTACATCAGCACAGAAACCTGTTTTGCGTCATATCCTTTTTCTTTTATGGCTTCTATTATTTGAGTTTTATGTTCCGGTCCAAATGCCTCTATTGTTATCTTTAGTTCAACCGAAGCATTTCTGTCTATACTCACAAATTGATTGTGTTCAAGCCTTATTACATTGCCCTTTTCTTCGGCAATAACACTCGCAACATTGACGAGTTCTCCGGGCTTATCCGGAAGAAGTACCGAAAGAGTGAATATCCTGTCCCGGGCAATGAGTCCATGCTGAACAACGGATGACATTGTGATTATGTCCATGTTTCCGCCGCTAAGAACGGAAACAACTTTTTTGTCCTTAAAATCAAGATATTTCAGCGCCGCAACCGCAAGTAGCCCTGAGTTTTCGACAATCATCTTATGATTCTCAACCATGTCAAGGAATGCCACTATAAGCTCACTGTCATCAACAGTAATAACATCATCCAGATTCTGTTTTAGGATTTCAAAGATGCTTTCTCCCGGTCTCTTTACCGCCGTACCATCAGCAATCGTGGAAACAGATTTAAGTGTAGTCACCCTTCCTTTTTTCAGCGAAGTCTGAAGGCAGTTTGCTTTCGCAGGCTCTACACCTATCACTTTTATATGCGGATTAAGTAGTTTTGCCAGAGTCGAGATTCCGGCAGCCAGCCCGCCTCCTCCAACCGGAACAAGAATAACATCCACCAAAGGAAGTTCTTTTATTATTTCCATGGCGATGGTGCCCTGGCCCGTGGCAACAACAGGATCATCGAATGGGTGTATAAACGTATATCCCTTCTCCTTTGCAAGGCTAACTGCATATTCATATGACGCATCGTAATTGTCACCAAACAGTATTACGTCAGCACCGTATGCTTTTGTTCTGTTGACCTTAATGAGAGGCGTAGTCGTCGGCATCACAATTATAGCCTTGCACCCATATGCAGAAGCCGCATATGCCACGCCCTGTGCATGATTTCCCGCAGAAGCAGCAATAAGGCCTCTACTCTTTTCCTCATCCGAAAGAGTGCTAATTTTGTAATAAGCGCCTCTTATTTTATATGCACCGGTTTTCTGCATATTTTCCGGTTTCAAATATACACGGTTCCCGGATACTTCGGAAAAATAATCGCTGTATATCAATTTTGTATCGAGGGCCACCTTCTGAACGATTTCGGTTGCCTTCTCAAAGTCTTTTAAGTTCATCCTCGCCTACCCTTTCATCACTGCGCCAGAGTTTGAAGGTCCTACGAGCGACATATATCTTCCAAGCCATCCGGAACGCTTTTCCATTTCCTTAGGAACGAAACAATTTCTTCTAGCTTCCATTTCCGCATCGTCTATTCTCACGTTGATCGAATTGTTCGGAATGTCTATATCGATGATGTCTCCGTCATTTATAAACGCAATTTCTCCGCCCTGAGCGGCCTCGGGGCAAACGTGACCAATTGCGGCGCCTCTACTTGCACCGCTAAACCTTCCATCCGTGATTAGCGCGACTGATTTATCAAGTCCCATTCCCGCAAGTGCGCTCGTTGGATTAAGCATTTCTCTCATGCCTGGTCCGCCCTTTGGTCCTTCGTATCTTATTACAACAACATCACCCGAAACGATCTTACCATCGTATATTGCCTTGATTGCGTCTTCTTCGCCGTCAAAAACTCTCGCGGGACCACTGTGGACGAGCATCTCGTCAGCGACAGCGCTTCTCTTAACTACACAGCCTTCCGTAGCGATATTTCCAAATAGCGCAGCGAGGCCACCCGTCTCACTAAAAGGTTCTTCAATTGAACGAATCGCTTTTCCGTCTTTGATATATTTCCCTTCTATGTTTTCTCCTACAGTCTTACCGTTTACCGTCATAAGCGAAGTGTCGATTAATCCTTTTTTGTTTAGCTCAGCCATTACCGCAGGGAGACCCCCCGCTCTATCCAAATCATGCATATGCGTATTGCCCGCAGGTGCAAGATGACAAAGATTTGGCGTCTTGCCGCTCATTTCATTGAAAAGCTTAAGATCAATATCAACATCCGCTTCATTCGCTATTGCAAGAAGATGAAGGACGGTATTCGTCGAGCATCCCAAAGCCATATCGCATGCCAAGGCATTCCTAATCGATTTTTCAGTAATTATATCTCTCGGTTTTATATCATTTTTGACCAAGTCCATTATTGCCATTCCTGCATTCTTTGCTAGCATTATACGTTTCCCTGCAATTGCAGGTATTGTTCCGTTTCCGGGGAGCGCAATTCCTATGGCTTCGCAAAGACAATTCATACTGTTCGCCGTATACATGCCTGAACACGATCCACACCCCGGGCAAACGTTCTCTTCAACTTCGCGTAGCCCTTCGTCATCGATGATATTTGCCTTTCTTGCTCCGACCGCCTCAAAAATCTTGGAAAGCGAAACCTCTTCTCCATCGACGACTCCGCTCATCATGGGACCACCGGAGCAGACCAGTGTCGGAATATTGATTCGGCACGCAGCCATAAGCATACCAGGTACAATCTTATCGCAGTTCGGAACAAGTACGAGTCCGTCAAACTGATGTGCAATCGCCATTGTCTCAACGCTGTCGGCAATAAGTTCCCTGCTCGGAAGCGAATACTTCATTCCCTCGTGCCCCATTGCGATACCGTCGCAGACACCAATCGCGGGAACCATAATAGGTGTTCCTCCCGCCATTCTTACACCGGCCTTAACTGCATCTGCAATCCTATCAAGATGCATATGTCCCGGAACTATTTCGCTATGAGCAGAAACAATCCCAATAAGCGGTCTCTCGAGCTCTTCCTTGGTATAACCCATCGCATAGAATAGGCTCCTCATCGGTGCTCTTTCAACTCCGCTCGTTACATTGTCGCTTCTTTTGTTCATTATTAAACCTCTTTGCTAAGCAGAAAATCCAAAAGCCGGGAATGAACCCCGGCCTATATAATAACACACTTTACTTATCCTGGAGCCAACTCATCATCGCTCTTAGTTCCGCACCAGTTTTGCACAACTGGTGGTCAGCTTCTTTCGCACGCGAAGCCAAGAATCTTGCCTTGCCTCCGGAGTTACACTCCTGGATGAACTCAGTGGCAAAAGTTCCGTCCTGAATCTCTGAAAGAACTTTTTTCATTTCCTTCTTGGCATCCTCGGTTATGATTCTCTTTCCGGTTCTATAGTCGCCATACTCAGCCGTGTTTGAAACAGAATACCTCATGAATTCAAATCCGCCTGAGTTTATAAGATCGACGATTAGCTTCATCTCGTGAATGCATTCAAAATATGCCATCTCAGGTTCATAACCTGCTTCAACCAGTGTCTCAAATCCTACCTTCATGAGTTCTGTAACACCTCCGCAGAGAACAGCCTGTTCACCGAAGAGATCTGTTTCAGTTTCTTCCTTGAAGGTCGTCTCAAGTATTCCTGCGCGGCCTGCGCCGATTCCACTTGCATAGGCAAGTGCATAATCTTTCGCCTTGCCCGAAGCATCTTGGAATACAGCTATGAGAGAAGGTACGCCCTTGCCCTCAAGATATTGGCTTCTTACTGTATGTCCGGGGCCCTTGGGCGCAACCATGATTACGTCGATATTTTTCTGCGGAACTATCTGGCGGAAGTGAATATTGAAGCCATGTGCAAACATAAGCACATCGCCTTCCTTCATATGCTTTTCGATTTGCTCTTTATATAAGCTCGCTTGCATCTCGTCCGGCGCAAGAATCATTACAATATCGCCTGCCTCGGCAGCTTCCTCAATATCCATTACCTTTAGTCCGGCAGCTTCTGCCTTTGCAATACTTTCAGATCCCGGTCTCAGACCAACAACAACATTTACACCGCTTTCGTTTAGATTCATTGCATGAGCATGTCCCTGACTTCCAAATCCTATTATCGCCACGGTCTTCCCGTCAAGCAGTCCCAAATTGCAATCCTGATCGTAATACTTCTTAATCATCTCCGCATTCTCCTCTTTCTTTCTTTTCTATTCCTGTAACACCGGTTCTACATACCTCGGCAACATCGAAGTCTTCAAGCATCGCTATAAATGCATTGAGTTTTTCCGGTGTCCCCGTGAGTTCGATTATCATACTGTCTTTATCTAGTGATACGACTTTTGCTCTATATATGTCAACAATTTCTTTAATTGCAGATCTTTCCTCTTTGGTCGCATTCACCCTGAGTAGAAGAAGTTCTCTATAGAAACTATTGTCCTTATCCATAAGCATAATGCTTTCGACAACTTCCAATTTCTCTGTCTGGGTGATAATCTGCTGCATTGATTTTTCTGTCGCTGTAAAGGCGATTGTAATTCGAGAAAGCTCCGGATTATTTGTCGGCGACACCGTCAAAGAATCGATATTGAATCCTCGCCTTCCATAAAGGCTTATTACCCTAGTAAGAACGTTAGCTCTGTTCTTGACCAGTACGCTTATTATTTCCTGTTTCATCGGTCTATACATAAATATCTCCTCTTACAATATGGCATCGCTTAGAGTTCCACCTCCCGGAATCATCGGGAGAACCTTCTCTTCTCTGTCAACCACGCATTCTATCCAAGCTGCTTTCTTCTTCTTAAGTGCGTCCTTAAGCGCAGTTCTGAATTCCTCTGCGGTTTCTGCTCTATAACCAAGAAGTCCAAATCCTTCCGCAACCTTTACGTAGTCCGTTTTTCTCTCAAGCACGGTCGAAGAATATCTCTTGCCATAGAAGAATGTCTGCCACTGATAAACCATCCCAAGGACTTTGTTGTTAATAATTACTGTTATTATCGGTAAGTCGTTAGTGGCAACCGTGCAGGCTTCGTTCATATTCATATGGAACGATCCATCTCCGGTAATATGTAGAACTCTTTCCTTTGGCCTTGCGATCTGCGCACCTATTGCGGCGCCATATCCAAAGCCCATAGTTCCAAGCCCGCCGCTCGAAATAAACTTTCTGGCCTTATCGTGATGCAGATACTGCGCGGCCCACATCTGATGCTGTCCGACATCGGTTGTATAGATTGTATCTGTTCCGGCTTCTTCATCCAAGATACTCATTATCTGAGATGGGTGGAGCGAATCGTCTTTTAGTTCGTGGATTCTTTCCTTTGCTTTCCATCCTGCAATTTTGTCTTTCCACTCCTGACGTTTGGCTTTCTTGACCATAGGTATGATGTCACTAAGGAACGCTTTAACATCGCCTACGCAGTTTTCATCCACTATTACATTCTTATTTATTTCAGCAATATCTATATCGACCTGTACGATTTTGGCGCGCTTTGCAAATTTTTCGGTATTCAGTGCAACTCGGTCGCTGAATCTGGCTCCAAGCGCAAGAATAAGATCAGCCTGATCAATCGCTTTGTTTGCAGATATAGAACCATGCATTCCTGCCATACCCAGGTCATGTTCATCCTCACCAATTACACCTGTAGACATGAGAGTATGAACAATAGGTATATCGACCTTGTTTACAAACTCTTTCAGTTCCTCACACGCATTGGCTGATATCAATCCCCCGCCCGCATAGATCAGAGGTCTTTCACTCTCGTTTACAATTGCCGCAATTTCTTTTATCTTTTCCTGCGGAATCTTATCGGCATTTCTTAGAGGAAGCGGCTTGATCTTTTTATATTCAGTGCTTGCGGCGGTTACGTCTTTTGTTATGTCGACGAGAACCGGACCCTTTCTTCCGCTTGCGGCAATCATAAATGCTTCTCTAATTGTATCCGCAAGTTCCTCTATGTCGTTAACAAAGAAATTATGCTTTGTAATCGGCATAGTTACGCCGACAATACTTATCTCCTGAAAAGCATCTCGTCCAATCATGGAGTCAGGAACGTTTACGCAGATTGCAACCACAGGAATACTATCCATCCATGCAGTAGCGAGCCCCGTAACCAAATTGGTGGCTCCCGGTCCGCTCGTTGACATAACAACACCGGTTTTTCCTGTCGCTCTTGCATAACCGTCAGCGGCATGCGCCGCACCCTGCTCGTGAGCAGTAATTATATGCCTGATTTTCTTTCTGTATTTATAAAGTTCGTCGTAGACATTGAGCGCTGTTCCTCCGGGATAACCGAAAACTGTATCAACGCCCTGTTCGATAAGTACTTCTGTTACAATTTGAGATCCTGTTAACTTCATAGATTATCCATGCTTCCTTTACAAATAACTCTTATGTATTATAAAAGCCCCCTTTGGGGCAAATCAGCCAAGCCACTAGATGCATAGGACTATTATATATGTTAGAATCCACTTGTCAATGCCCTTTTTGTTAAAAATAACAAATAATTTCAAAATTTATTTTGCATATTCACAAAAAATCTGTTGACAAAGCCATTTTATCGGGTTAAATTGATGAGGTGTATATCTGGTATTCCGGAGTGAAGGAGTGTATAAATATGGTTAATTGCGCCAAATATCAGCCGGGTTATTTTAACCCACCCTCTTGTTCTATGAATTGGACCAAGAGAGATCATATAGAGAAAGCCCCAATATGGTGCAGTGTGGATCTTAGAGATGGCAATCAAGCCTTAATAGTTCCGATGTCTCTTGATGAAAAACTCGAGTTCTTTAAGGTTCTTTGTGATATTGGATTTAAAGAAATCGAAATTGGTTTCCCTGCGGCATCCGAAACGGAATATGAATTCTTACGTACCTTGATTGAAAACAATTTAATCCCTGAAGATGTCACAGTTCAGGTTCTTACGCAATCAAGAGATCATATAATTGAGCAGACCTTTGATGCTCTTTCCGGAATCAAAAGAGCAATCGTACATCTATATAATTCAACCTCCCTCGCTCAACGAGAGCAAGTTTTTAAGGCTGAGAAAGATGAAATCAAGGAAATTGCAATGGATGGCGCAAAGCAATTGAAAGACTTTGCATCCAAGCACCCGGAGTCCAAATTCACATTTCAATATTCACCGGAGAGTTTCACCGGTACAGAGCCTGAGTTTGCGCTCGAGGTTTGCAATGCGGTAATCGATATACTTGAGCCCACGGAAGATAACAAAGTGATAATCAATCTCCCTGCGACAGTCGAAATGTCGATGCCGCACGTATTCGCAAATCAGATTGAATATATGAGCGAAAACCTTCACAGAAGAGAAAGCGTAATTCTCTCCATTCATCCACATAACGATAGAGGTACCGGTGTTGCTGACGCAGAGCTTGCACTTCTTGCTGGAGGCGACAGAATAGAAGGAACTCTCTTCGGAAACGGCGAGCGCACCGGAAACGTCGACATAGTAACTCTTGCTATGAATATGTTTACGCACGGTATTGATCCCGGACTTGATTTTTCAAACATGCCGGAAATCGTCGAGGCTTACGAGAAGAACACGGGAATGCAGGTTAATCCAAGACAACCTTACAGCGGAGAACTTGTTTTTGCCGCGTTCTCGGGATCTCACCAGGATGCCATAGCAAAGGGCATGAAATGGCGCGAAGAAAAATCCCCCGGGCTTTGGACTGTCCCCTACCTTCCGCTTGACCCTCACGATATCGGAAGAGAATATGACGGCGATGTCATAAGAATTAACAGCCAGTCCGGCAAAGGCGGCGTCGCATATATACTTGAACAGAATTATGGCTATATCATACC
>JAGAFN010000085.1 GCA_017612585.1 Bacillota bacterium
AGGACTGCAAAACCTTAGTGCGGTTATTTTTTTAACTAAGCGAGGTTAGCCGTCAGCGGCCTCCTTTATGTTGAGACTATTTTAACATCATGTCACTACTTCTGTCAAATCTTGCCTTTATTTTAAAAAGCTTTATCGCTACTCTCTGTCGCCACCTTTTGAATACACTTTGTTTAAGAATTTTTCATTGTCGATTATGAAGCGTTCGTGAGTTCCCTCTCCGATTTTGTCTACTTCATCGAACACGGCTACACGAAACACCAAGCGTTTCCTATCCACCTCTACAAGTTCGGTTTCGCATCTCACTTTCATTCCCACCGGTGTCGCCGCCAAGTGCGAAACATTTACATTCGTTCCGACGGTTCCCTGACCCTCTTCCAATATATCAGCAACCGAGTTAAATGCCGTATCCTCAATCAGCGCAATCATTGCCGGCGTCGCGTATACATCAAGCGCTCCGCTGGCGTAACACCGCGCGGTAAGATCGTCGGTGACGATTATTTCCTTTGCTCCTTTAATTCCGATTGTCAAGTTGGTACCTCCTTTTGATTCACTTCAATGGTTTTCTTCTCAACAACAAATACTATATAACTCATAAGTATTATCAATGCGAGATACAAAACTATTTCCACAGCCACTCCGTAATTAACCGCAATATCGTGAAGAATTGGCTGCGTGGTCGGATAGAAAGGCGTTATATAAAACATATTTGGTTCCACGTGGATGTCGTTAAATATTGCGTGCGAGACGACGTTTATTATTTCTGCGATAGCAGCCATAATTAGAAACAAAACTGTTGCGTGCATAAACTTCGGCGATGCGCTAGGTACAATACTCTTGCCATCCGAATCCGCACAACTTACATCGACTGCTCGCTTTCTTACACACATTCTCTTTGCAAGAATCATTATCGCAATCATGCTCTCCGTAATCACGAGTCCGTGATACGCAAACGAATGGATAAAGAGTGCAATCTGCGGACGCAGCATGTCATACGGAAGCGCAAGCGCCACAACGTCCGCAAAGAGTGAATATGTCGCAAGGAAAACCAGCGCCGCTGTCTGCATCTTCCCATTCAAATAAATCGCCGCGAACGATAAATACATTGCCATCGAGCAGAGCTGCCACGGAAAGAACCAGAGGTTCACTTCCATATTAAACACATATACATAGCAAAACCACTGCTTGAAAATCTCCGCGAGAATCATAAGCGAGCCAAGCGCCCTTAGAACACTTAACAGTTTCTTCTCGTCAAGATTTCGCAAAATAAAAAATGCCGCAATGTTTAAAACTGCAATTATCACCAGCGAGATAATATGCGCCATCCCAAACACTGACGGCGTTTCAAAAAACATAGCAGCAATCATATCTTATTCTTCATCTGTCCTGATCATTTCCACAGGATTGAGTCCCCGAAACTACAATTCCTTGTTCTCAAGATAATCTTCCATTACCTCTTTGGCGTAACTCATCGCTTCCGCAACTGCACCTTCGGTGAATAGCGGTGTGAGTCCTGCTTTTTCAACTACTTCGTCATAACCCAGTCGGCCACCCTGCTCTATAAGACTCATGTACGTCATCCACGTTACCTTGGGATGCAGCGCATATTTTTTCTTCATTTCCATGGCATGAACTCTGGCAAGCGCATAGTTTATGTAATAGAACGGATAATAGAAAACGTGGGACAGCGAATACCAATAACCTCCGCTCTCCATACACTCGTCTTGATCATACTTTCTCCAAGGCAAATACTTCTTCTCAAGCTTACGCCATTCCAGAGTACGCTCCTTGGGAGTCAAATCGGGATTGCTGTAACATATATGCTGGAATTCATCCACCGCACATGCGGCCGGAATCAACGTTATTAGCTCTTGCATATTATAGAATCGATATTTATCCGCATCTTCACCAAAAAAGTCTTCCGCATACTTATATGCAAACTGACACATTGATAGAGCGTATATCTCCATTATGTCACCACTTGCACTAAAATAGTCCTTAAGTGGCTGTTTGCGAGCCGCAACATAGCGAGCAAAGGCCTCGCCCAAATCACCCGTAACAACTTGGAAGTCAGATATACTTCCATCAAAACGTGTGAATACAAACGGCGCTTTTTTGGCAAGCAACATTAGACTGTATCCACCCGGCGCTTTCTCGGGTCTATCTTCGTAATCAAAAAGCTCATGGTCAAACATATAGTCAATGAACTCGCCCGCTTCTTGACTTATATCGTGATACATAGCGCGCGTCTTTTCCAGCATGTATTCCGCATCGCCTGCGCTATTGGCATTTCCATCCGCAAATACAGCTTTTTCGTCATATACCATTAGCTCATCCACTCCAAGACGTTCCTTCTGTGCTAGGTAGAGTTTTTCGCAAAGCGGCACGATTTCTTTGGTCACTTGCTCCCTGAAAACAGCCACATCCTCCGGCGTATAATATATATGCTGGTTTAATAGATATCCCACAGGAATAAAGCTCTCATAACCGAGATTCCTTCCAACCTGGTTTCTAATTGCAATCAGCTCATTCCATATTACTTCCAGCTTATCCTCGTTTTCTTTGATAATTTTGGAGAATGCTTCAAAGGCCGCCCTCCTTACGGATCTATCATTATGAGCGAACAAAGCCCTTAGCTTATCGATATTCCTCATCTCGCCCATGAATTCCGCTTCGGTGGATTCCATGATTTCCTGATACTCCGAGCATAGTTCGCTTTCGCGCTGATATAGTTCTATGCAATCATCCGAAAATGTTTTGCTCTGTATATCCGAATCGACAAAGTATGCAGTGCCGATGATTTCTTCTATTTCGTTTCTGAACGGACTGTTGCATACAGCCTCACTAAAATTCAGCACAGACTGATCGTAATAAATCATATTCTCGTCAAACCAATGCTGCTGTTCAGTATAAAAAGAATCTTTGGTATTCTTTGTATGTCGAATATATGCAACTCTAACCAAGTCATCAGCTTTACGTGTCATCTCGTCGATTTCAAGCATGACTTGTACAATCTCTTCTGCACTCTCAGCCTCCGCAACACGTTCGGTGGCATCGTCGAACATAGCCTTGTAGACATTCAAGTTCGGTCTTTCATATTTAAGTTCGCTAAATTTCCACGCACTGTTATCCATGCTTCATCACCCTATTATCTAATGACAATTGATATAGTATTATATCATTTTTGCTCATACACGAAAAGGCCGATAGGAGATATCCCATCGGCCTCTATATTCAAAGATTATCTTTGAATAATCTCTTTAGAATGGTCCAAGCTGAATTGCCTGAGCGATGATAACGAAGATGAGTCCGATACCATACTGAACAAGCATGATTGGCAGGAACCACTTGGCCCATTTGGACCAAGGAATCTTGGACATTCCTAGCATAGCCATTAGAGGTCCGGATGTCGGAGTTATAGCATTGGAGATACCATCACCAAGCTGGAATGCGATAACTGCAGTCTGACGGGTTACGCCTGTAAGGTCTGCAAGCGGTGCAAGAATCGGCATTGTTACGCCTGCCTGTCCGGAACCTGATGGAATCAGATAGTTCATGAGGCACTGGAATACATACATACCGATTGCGGAAACCTGTGCAGGAAGCTTTGTAAGAACTGTAGCAGCAGCATGGAGGATAGCATCAAGGATATTACCCTGTGTCAGAATCCAAAGTATACCTGTCGCAATACCTACTACCAAAGCTCCGGTTGCGATATCCTGCATGCCGTTTGCGAGAGCTTTGCCATATCCATCAAATCCCATCTTATTGATGATTGCGATTACGATGGACATTGCTAGGAATACGCCGGAGATTTCGCTGAACCACCATTCGTGTACGATTACACCCCAGATCATTACACCTACTGTCACAACGAACGCAAGCATGGAGAGCTTTCTCTGCAGCGTGAATTCAGGAGCACTCTCTGCGTCAACTGTTTCTCTCAAAAGGTCTTCTTCGTACATCGGTGAGAGCTGCGGATTCTTCTTAATCTTATTTGCATAGCGCATCATGAGGAACAGTGTGACTCCAAGGAATACAACTGCCATGATTAGACGGAATCCGGATCCCGAGAATGCAGGAAGCTGTGCGATACCCTGAGCAACACCTACGTTGAACGGGTTCAAAATCGAACAAGCAAATCCGCCTGCGCATGCGCAGCTTACCATAGCCTGACCGATGATTGAGTCAAATCCGCATGCCATGGAAAGTGCTACAAAGAATGGTACAAGAGGTATCATTTCCTCCGTTGTACCGATTACGACAGCCATGATGAAAACAATCGTTGTCATCACAGGAATTACAATAATCTCTTTTCCCTTAAGGGCACGAGCAAGTGCCATGATACCCGCTTCCATTGCACCACTGGCTGTCAGTGTGGCTAGCGAGGCACCTACTACAAAGATAAAGAAGATAATTCCTGCTGCTTGTTCCATACCACCGTTTAGAGCACCGAGAAGCGTCATGAGACTTACAGGTGATCTATCTACTGCGTGGAAGGAATTTGGGTCTACTACCATTCTTCCCGTGGTCGGATCCTCTACGCGATCATAGACTCCCGGGGGAACAATGTAGGAGAGGATTGCGCATACTAATATGATTAGCATGAGCAGTGTGAAAACGTGAGGAACTTTAAATCCTCTTTTCTTTTCTTCTGCCATTCTTCTTCCTCCTAAATTAAAAATAGAGATAATAACTATATCTCTATTTTAGCCTATTATATATTGATTATCAACAAAAACTTTATCGTTTTCCCGCTTTAACTTGTTAAAAATTCCATTTGAACCATTTCGTGTTCAGTGTGATTTTCGCGATTCGGACAAGAATCGGCTCTGTGGTATGCGCGGCTTCACCACGAGCTATTTTAATACTGCCGCAACCGATGTCTCCTAGCCGACAATATCTCTTGCAACGTAGATTCCGCTCGCGGACGCATGGGAGAGAGAATGCGTGACGCCGCTTCCGTCTCCTATTACATATAGTCCAGGATAGCGCGTCTCCAGTTTCTCGTTTAGGCTTACTTCCATATTGTAGAACTTGACTTCCACGCCATAGAGAAGTGTGTCATCGTTTGCAGTTCCCGGAGCAATCTTGTCGAGCGCGTATATCATCTCTATAATTCCGTCGAGTATTCTCTTTGGAAGAACGAGCGAAAGATCTCCTGGTGTCGCCGCAAGCGTCGGTCTGACAGAACACTCCTCAATCTTCTTTACTGTGCTCCTATGTCCTCTCTCGAGATCGCCAAAGCGCTGAACGATGACGCCTCCCCCAAGCATATTGGAAAGCCTTGCTATGCTTTCGCCGTAGCCATTGCTGTCCTTGAACGGCTCGGAGAAATGCTTTGCTACAAGAAGAGCAAAGTTAGTATTCTGTGTCTTCTTATCCGCGTCTTCGAAACTATGCCCGTTTACGGTTACTATTCCATTGGTATTTTCATTTACAACTATGCCGTTTGGGTTCATGCAGAATGTACGGACGCGGTCTTCGTACTTCTTTGTCCTATATACAATCTTGCTCTCGTAGAGTTCATCCGTAATATGTGAGAAAATCTCCGCGGGGAGTTCTACTCGCACGCCTATATCCACGCGATTGCTCTTGGTCTCAATCCCCAGATCCTCGCAAACCTGCTCCATCCACTTGCTACCGCTTCTTCCGACAGATACTATGCACTTCTCGGCCGATGCTGTCCCTACACCCTCAGGACCATTAAACTCAATGCTGAATCCACCGTCCATCACATTAATCTTGCTTACCGTCGTCTTGAAACGAAAATCTATCTTTTCCTTCATCTCCGCATAGAGATTCTCCAGCACAACGTAGTTGATATCGGTTCCGAGATGTCTTACGGATGCGTCAAGTAGACTTAGTCCGTTCTGCATACAAAGTCGTTTGAATGTACTTCCCGCAGTTGAGAACAGCTTTGTACCCTCGCCTCCATGGCTCATATTGATTCTATCTACGTAATGCATGAGTTCTATAGCCTTGTCGCGACCGATATACTCGTAGAGCGTTCCGCCAAAATCGTTCGTGATATTGTATTTACCGTCAGAGAACGCACCGGCGCCTCCGAATCCACGCATGATTGCGCAAGTCTTGCAGTGAATGCATTCTTTGATCTTATCTCCGTCTATCGGACAGATTCTGTCATCAAGAAAAGTTCCCGCCTCAAATACGGCGACCTTTAGATTGGGCGCCTTTGTCATGAGTTCGTAAGCCGAGAATATTCCACCCGGTCCTGCACCGATTATTATTACATCGTAATCCATTATGTTTATTCCTTTATCCATTGTCTCTATTCCGTATTGCCGTCACACACTTTTTCGCTGGCTAAAATGCTCTATTCTTCATCGCTTCTGCTTCTCGTATTGTTGTTTTGCGAACCGTATGACCTTCTGTTAATCGCAACTTGCACAATAACATATACTGCGCATATGGCAATCCCGAGCGCAACCCTAACCCAAGGATGCACGTTCTGAGTAAGTGTAAACATCCCATAGAGAGCTCCCCAAAGAAGAAGCATCATC
>JAGAFN010000086.1 GCA_017612585.1 Bacillota bacterium
CAAAGGTTCCTTCCGCCGGCACGTAATCAAAGCTTGTCGGTTGAAAGAATGACTTAAACCAGGCGAATTTGTCCTGAGAATCTATCAGGTCTTTGGTGTCGTACTCTATGGTTCCTGCCGCCACCTCTGCGAGATTAAGCGTTTCCGTAATCGTTTCTCTGCCATTCTTACTCTTTTGGTCAACGATTACAAGAAGCTTGTCTTTTTTCAGTTCCTCGTTGACATCCTCCGCCGACATTCCGCTAACAGCTATTCCCTTAACTGTAGTATTTGGAAGAAATCGCTGCATAGCATACATAATGCCTCCTAAATATGTAGCGATAAGAATTACGGGCACAAGAAGAATAGGCACGATCCACCTGCGCTTTTTTGGCGCCGTAGTCTCCTGCCCTTCCGTAATTTCCGCTTCTTCCGGTTCTGCTGCTTCGGTCGCTTTCGCATCCTCCACCGCTTCTGCCACTTTTTCTTCCTCTGCTATTCCCTCAATCGTCTCTTCCATAATGTCCAATACTATTTTTGATCTTATTCTTCGTCTTCTTCCACGTCACCATCGGTTATCCTTTCCACCTTCTTCATCTCACCGTATTTGTGGAAGCCTTCTATAACAAGTATTACGGCCATTACGACCATCGCGATAGCGAATATTAACTGGAACCAATGCCCCCACATGGGTGCTGTCAAGGTTCCTTTTATGAGGCCTTTGATTTTGCTGATTATGGTATGACTTAAACTTGTGAGAGTGGCTATTAACATGAATATCATCGGGCCATAAAGCATATTTCTCTTTCGGCCCATCTCTGAAAGCCAAAACGCAATTGCCATCAGCGAAACTCCGGCAAGAAGCTGGTTTGCCGCTCCAAAGAGACTCCAGATTTGGCTTAGCGAGAGACCGCCTATGGTGCAACCCGCAATAACGATAAACGCCGTGCCTACAAGCGGATGTGCCAGTATGCTCCTAATTCCCGTTGCATCTTTATATGTTACCTCACCCTCTTTTAGGAAAAGTTCCGATACCATAAATCTTCCGAGCCTTGTTCCCGTATCCAGAGAAGTGAGCGCAAATGTTGATGCAGCCAGTGTTACCAGCGCATATATTATTCTGTAAATTCCGGTGGCATCCGTTCCGAACATTAATGCTATTCCGCTTGCGAACGCAACCGAAGGCGACCCGAATTCACCCGCTTTATACTTATCGAAAACCATTCCTACAGCCACAAGAGCTATGATAGCGAGCAGGGATTCCACCAGCATTGCTCCGTACCCGATAATTCTGGCATCCTCTTCATTTTTAAGTTGCTTTGACGATGTTCCCGTAGCGACCAAAGAATGGAAGCCTGAGCATGCCCCGCATGCCACCGTTATAAAGAGCGCCGGGAACATATATCCCAAATCATTGGAAAATCCGGTGAGTGCAGGTATATGGAATTCTGCGGTCCTTGTAAAATTTGTGAACATTATTCCAAGAATAGCAACACCCATCATAGAATAGAGAAGATAGCTCGATAAATAATCTCGTGGCTGAAGAACTATCCACACCGGAAGAAGCGAGGCCACCGTGATATATCCTGCAATCACAATAATCCAGCCGAATCGCCCCATGGAAATACCAACTTTCATGCCGATAACTATTGCGCCAACTATCCCGATTGTTCCAAGAACCGTTGCAGGCCCCAGGTGGAGCCCCACCTTGTTTGCGAGAACTCCGTAGATTACTGCAAGAAGCAAGAATAGGCTGGATATCATTGCGGTTGACTGGTTTCCCGTCGGATTTGTGACCAGCGTTATCCCCTCCACGTCGGGAGTAAAGAATGTTCCCGAAACTACGTTTACAAAGGATGCCACAACCAGTGTAAGAACCAAAAGCGCAAATACTATGAATAGCTTTTTCCCTTTGGGACCAATCGTTACACCGATTACTTCCCCGATTGATTTTCCGTCATGTCTTATAGATGCAAGGAGGGCTCCGAAGTCGTGTACTCCACCAACAAATATTCCGCCCAGCACACACCAGAGGAATACCGGAACCCAACCGAATAAAGATGCCTGTATAGGTCCGTTAATTGGGCCTACACCGGCAATTGAAGCAAAATGGTGACCCATAAGAACCACCGGAGGTGCCGCAACATAGTCTACTCCATCCGCAAATTCCACCGCCGGAGTGGTTCTTTCGGGGTCCACTCCCCACTGCTTGGAAAGCCATCCTCCGTAGGTTACATATCCGATTGAAAGGATCGCTATTGCCGTTGCTACTATAATGAGAGGCAGCATCTAAGTTTTCCTCCTAAAAAATCCAAAACCCATGAATCCATGTTATATTATGACATTATGTAACCTTCTTTGTCAAAGGGGGTATTTTGGTTGACTTTCACACAATAAGAAGGCAAAATATATAGGTAATGAAGGTTATAAACGCATCATGGAAAAATAGACCTAAAAAAGCGCGAGACATACTTATTGCCATCGTTGTGTTTTCCGTGAGCCTGATTGCATTCTTGACCGCTCTGGCAAACATAGATCTTTCCAGTACCACTATGAAGTACGATGATCGCTATATCGAATTTAAGGAAAGCTGGGTATATAGCAGCCGTGGAGGTGCAGGAATAATTACGGACCTTCCTTACTGGGCTAATCTGGAGCCCGGCGAAGATGCCGTAATAAGCCGTACGATTCCGCGGATGGATTCGCCGTATTACGCTTTTGTTACCCGCAATTATCACCAAAGAATTACAGCATATATAAACGGCGAACAAATATATGAATATCCTTCCGCCACAGAGAGTCTCACCGAAGTAATATTGACCGATGATTGGCTTACCATAAGAGTTCCCCAGGATTCTGTGGGTAAGATTTTTTCGATTAAAATCCATGCCGGATTGGATGGATATAACGGATACATCAATCCTCCGTTCTTTGGCGAGGACAATGCAATTTTTGCACATCTTAGAGATGAATACAAGGTGCCTTATGCCCTTGGTGTTTCGCTCATCGCGATAGGCTTCCTCTTGATACTCGTTTCAACAATATATACGAGAAACTTCTCCGAGAGAAGGCATTTCCTTCTGGGATTTGTCTTTATATCGCTGGGCCTCTGGTTTGCCGACAGGTCGAGAATGCCTGTTTTCCTTGTCGGAAGCAATATGAAATTCTTTATGGCGTTCTCCGTTCTGAATTTGGTGCCGCTTCTTATAGTCCTGTACATCGGCGAACGTTTTAAGCATCATAATCAGCTGGTCGTAAACTGCATGACCGTAGCGGCCATAATCCTTGATCTTGTTCTCTTCAGCACTGCCGCGGTCGGAAAGGCTCCGTTCCACGCACTTGTGCCTTATGTATATATTGCAATTTTGATAGCCCTGCTCTATGCGATTTACCTCATGCTCTATTACGCCTTTGGCAAGGGCAGAAAATTCCTTAACCGCATTCAGCTTAACTCCGCGAGACTCGAATTTATCTCAGCGATAATTCTTATTGTCGGCTCCGCGCTCGGCCTTCTTTGGGATGCCTTTTCAACAAACAATTGGAGTTCATCCCACAGAGAGTGGTCCGGTGTCGGAACAATCCAAGTCCTTTCGGTTGTAATATTTGCATTCTTCCACTTCATCATACTTGTATATAACAGCTACTACAGTGCTCTCGATAGCGAAGCCACGCAAAAGCTCCTGCACGATAGTCAGCTCCAGCTTATGATGGGACAAATTCAACCGCATTTCATGTTCAACACCCTATCGTCGATAAGAACGCTAATCAAGGTAGACCCCGATGTTGCTTATGATATGGTATATAATTTTTCCAACTATCTGAGGGCAAACGTCGATAATCTGACAAACCTTGAGGGTATACCGTTCTCCTCCGAAGTACAGCATATTCAGAGTTATGTTGAGATAGAAAAAGTAAGGTTCGGCGATCGACTAAACGTAGAATACGATATTCAGGAATCCGAATTTCTCGTGCCTCCGCTTGCAATACAGCCTCTCGTCGAAAATGCAATCAAGCACGGCGTATGCAAGCGTCCCGAAGGCGGAACTGTTTGGATTAGAAGCTATAGCGACGGCTACAACAACATCGTTGAGGTTGCGGATAACGGTGTAGGAATTCCTCCGGAGCGCATGGAGTATATTCTTGGAAACG
This sequence comes from Bacillota bacterium, assembly GCA_017612585.1. Lineage (GTDB taxonomy): Bacteria > Bacillota > Clostridia > Peptostreptococcales > Anaerovoracaceae > Eubacterium_B. The sequence goes on from JAGAFN010000086.1 coordinate 4,129, forward strand.
ACGATGAGAATTACTTTGGCGATTCATTTGGCATAACCGGAGGGCGCGAGCTTAATCTTACCGGAAATGGTTCCGAATCGCATAGATCCACCGGCATGAAGAATATCATTATGAGATTGCAGGAGATGTCTCACGCAGAACTCAAAATCGAGAGCGAAGTCGGAAAAGGAACTCTCATGCGAGTTATCTTCCCACAGCTGTAAATCTGTGTTATACTACCTCTCGCTGGCAGTATCGTTTACTTCAGTAATTTTGGACCAGTAGCTCAGGGGATAGAGCGTCGGTTTCCTAAACCGTGCGTCGGGTGTTCGAATCGCCTCTGGTCCACCAATCAAAATGACCCCTGGCGGGTCATTTGTTTTATGCTTGGAACTTCCCCACCAAGAGGAACTTTTATGACAGATTACGCGCTAATCCAATTGGAGTCCGTGGACTCGACAAATAACTATGCAAAGTGTCTCGACGTTAGCGACGGGCCAATAGTTGTCGTATCTGATACGCAGACCGCGGGGCGCGGAAGACTCGGAAGAAGCTTTTACTCCCCACCCGAATCCGGTCTATATATGAGCATTGCGCTTCCTTCTGAATCGATTTTTATTCCGCCAGCTCTAATTACACTCGCTACAGCTGTCGCCGTCCGTCAATCAATAGAACAAGTCTTTGGTTCCTCCCCTGAAATCAAATGGGTGAACGATCTATTTTTGAGAGACAGAAAAATCTGCGGGATCCTCACGGAGCGAACGGCCGAAAAAACCGTCATAGGTATAGGTGTCAATTGCTATCCCTCTTCGCTTCCGCCTGAGATCAAAGATATCGCAGGCTCAATAATCGCTGATCGGGCTATAGGGCAGTCCATCGATCCGCGCACCTTCTCTGACGATGCATGTGATGTAAACCTTACACGAGATAAAAAATGCGATCTTAGAGATTGCATCGCGATTAATGTCCTCTCTCTTCTTACAGAGAAGCGTTTCGGCGATAAAAGGGATTTCGATTATTTGGGTGAATATAGGCGCCACTGTTTTATCATTGGACACGAGGTTAAGGTCACCAATTTCGCAAACGAAAACGGCTCCCCGAGTTCTTTCCTCGCGAGAGCCATTGATATCGCAGATAACGGCGGGCTTGTTATAGAACCTCTCGACGGTTCCCCCACCCTCACTCTAATTTCCGGAGAGGTCTCGGTCAACCTCTACTAATTTGCCCCATACAACGACGCGGTTATCGTCAACATCAGAACCCCTTAGAGTGCACGTACTCATCAAGATTATATGATCGTTCGTTGTCACCGACACGCTGTTGTCAAATCCTACGAGCTGATTATTGGAAAACAACCAATTGATGTATCTTTGCTGCTCGTCTTCGTCATAGAGATAAAAATTGTAAAGAAACTCATCCCTTGAGTCGATTACCGCAGCGGCAAAAATCTGAACATCGTAATTCTTCTCCGGTGTATATAATTCCATCTTGGGATGCTCGGCAAAGTACGGCAGTTCCTTATTCTCAAAATACTCTCCCAACAGGTAGAACATGCTCTTGTCCTTCATGCGATGTCCGTATACGATTGTGAGGAAATCATTAAACGGATCTCCGCAACGATAGTCAACAAATAACGTACCCTTGTTGTTCCATGTTCCGTCGAGAAGATGCGTAAGATAATAATCGTTGTCGCTCCCCTGAACTATAGGGTAATTTATCACCGTGCCCATGCATCGAATCCATGCTTTGATGTCTGAGTTCTTATCCTCTAGCTTTCCCCAGTTAATGTCTAACCTGGTATCAAGATGGACCTGCTCCATTTCTTCGCGTTCCGGAGGCGGCAGTGCGCCAACTTCCTCGGCAATATTGTCATATACCTCGGTCCCCTTCTTATACTCACTTGCTATTTTATAAACCTTAAATCCGCTGACTGCCATTACCGCCAGAAGGATAAGCATAATTATGTAGTAAACTATGTCCGTGGCTTTTGATTTTTTCTTGGTTTTTGATCTGCTCATATTAGTGCCTCGCGTACCAAATATTTGATTTCATTAGTATATAGTTGCTTTACCCAAAAGACAAGGGTTAGTAACCCTTCCTTCAATTACATCCAATATATATCCGCATCCCGGCTGCGGCATCCATCCCCAGCGGGATTCCTTCTCTTCAGGGAAAAGGTTGTAGAGAATCTCCGTTATCACTCCGCCATGACATATTACCACCGTCATCGCAGCATCGCTCGCCGCAGTTCCCGACGATTCTTCTCGTACAGCTTCTTTTTTGCCCACCAAATCCATATGCCTTGCAAGCACATATTTGAATCCGCGAGCAACTCGCTCCTTAAATTGATTCCTCGATTCACCCTGCGGAAACTGATAGTCGCCTGTCTCGTCATAGGTCCACGAGTTGAAAGCCTCGTCATCTTTTAGTTCATCAAAGGACTTGCATTCGCATACGCCAAAGTTAATTTCTCTTAGGTCCCTAACTTCTTCAAAATCGCGGTCGCCAAAAAGTATATTCAGTGTCTCTGCCGTGCGGCCTAGGCCCGACGTAAAGAATAGCGCATCCTTCGGAATCTCAGGGTAGATCCCTCTCTCCTTCTGCCTGTTTAGCTCCTCTATTCCCTCTGAAATAAGCGGCAAATCGCTCTCGCCGTAGAACCATTTATTTTTATTTCCCTCCGTTATTCCGTGACGGAGCATCAGTATCTTTGAATTCATATATATCGCCCGTAAGTGTCGTTAGCAGCTCGCTCTTAAAACTCGCCTCTACTTAATCTTGATACCTATACCACAGAATACGCGGTAGACTTCGTCTGCCTCTTTTGCCAAACGAATCATCGCTTTCCCGCTCGCCTCTCTATATGCTCTCATCTTAGCATCCATGGGAACTACGCCCTGAGAGATGTCGTTCATTATAATTACAGTATGCTTGTCCGAGGATTGGATGATGCCTTCTATGTTTTCTTCCGACACATCGCTCACCACGATGATGTCTGTATCCTTTGCGCTTAATTCTTCTTTCGCAAAATCATGTTTACCCTGATATGCGCCGCCAAAAACAAATGTCATTTTACACCTCTGCTATATAAGCCTGTGAAGAACCAGAGCCATAACTATAAGTCCAACGAGCTCTCCCATGCATATCGAAAAGCCCGCGATATCTCCACTCATGCCACCGAGATTTCTTCTTGCAAGCCCTGCGAAAAATCTCGTCGCAAGCAGGGTCACAACGGTCGGTATCAAAAGACGCACCAGCATTATGAGCGTGGCCTTAGCCGATATCTTAACCGAAAGAACGAATAAAACCAGGACAACTATTAGAAGGATGCATAATGCCCCTATCATAATAGTATTCATGTATTTTAAATTGTTAGCATGTCTTTCAGCGCCTCTTTCGCCAATATGCGTTTCTTCGTTTTCCGCATCCGCATACTGGCTCGACTTTAGCGGTCTCATGCCGAGCACGCAGCTTCCCGCCGTCGCTCTTGACATTACGGGTATCATTATCAGCGGTAGCGCTGCAACTATCGGGAGAATCCTTCTCGAAACAGTATATGATATCGTCACCGAATATGATAACAATATTTCTTGAATCGCGATAAACGCAGCAAATGTTCCAAGCGCCATCAGTATCATGCTTATCACCGCAAATGCTCCGACCCTACTGTCCTTAAGGATTCTCTGTCTTTCCGCAAGATCTCGCCTCGATAAAATAGCATCGCAGCAATCCATAAAGCCATCGGCATGCATAAAGCCGGAAATAGCAAACGTGTATAGCGTCATAAAGAATGCAGTAACAGAAATCGGAATATGCAAACTGCAAAGCACATACGAAATTAAGAACGCAAGAAATCCCGTCACAAGTCCTATTATCGGAAGCATTGTCAGCATTTCCTTTTTTAATTCTTGCCTCCACACTTTTTTAGGACATGGTATAGCTAGAAAGTTTCCCCATGCCATCATAAATGCCGTCAAAAAATCCTTCATGCTCTTTCTTCTCTATCTTCTCTTTCTTCTCTTTCTCTTGGTATACTCTCCCGCACTGTTCAGCGCCGTTTTCCATTTTGATTAGGCCTCAGGCCGTTCCCTCGCCATGATGTATCGCTATGCCCGAACTGACCTCTATAAGTTCATCGCAGAGTTTTGCAATGCTTCTGTCTATGTATGCGAGACCTCTCATATATGTATCAGTGTAATCCTCTGCGTCGGTTTTTTTGCCTGCGTCCGCATATATGTAGTCGGATACAAATATCGCATGATCCACTTTAGAAAGAAAAGCTGCCAAATCTTTCTTCACTTCTTCTGCGGCATGAGGATTGAAATCTTCATGCGGCGGAAACATAACATTGGAAAGAAGCGCCGTAACACTGTCTATAAGATATACGCCGTGAGGATCGCAATTGCTGTCGCCGTAGCCACAATTGTGCCCGCCGTCAGGCGTCACGATTCTGCTTAAATCCTTTGGTCGTTCCACGGTTTTGAAACCGAGTCCCGATCGGTCCTCTCTGTGACGCATTATCCTTATGCGGTCCTCTTCATCCGTCGGAATCATCGTCGCCACATAGTAGAGCGGTAGTTCCTGCGCTCGCGGGCCTACGTCGTCAGGCACACCGATGGAACTTATAGCCATATCTTCATATTTTGAGCATAGAACTGCAAGGTTCTGAGCCAATGTCGATTTTCCGTTCTTGGCGCCACCCGAAACATATATCTTCATAGGAACTGTCCGTCCCCTCTAAATTCATCCAGGTATCCTGCTTCGACCTTGGCCTCGTCCAAAGTCTTCATGCCATTCATTGTCGCGCATGCGGCTTCAATTATCTTGAACGCAATAGGGCACCCGCTTCCTTCTCCAAGACGCATGCCGAGATCATACATCGGATCCAGGCCTAGAATCTTGGATGCGACCGCATATCCACCCTCTGTCGACTTATGTGACGCAAACAGAAAATCCTTCACCGTCGGGCACATTTCAACCGCAAGAAGTGCCGCTGCTAGAGATATAACACCGTCTATGAGCGCAGGCAGCCTATTGGCCGCCGCTCCCAAATATGCTCCTACCATACCCGCAATATCAAAGCCGCCGATGCAGGCAAGAAGCTCTATTGGATCGATTTCTCCCGTCTTTATATTCATGTATGTCGGCGCATATTTGTTGAGCGCATCTTTGATGACGGCCCTCTTCTTTTCAAGCCCCTCATCGCTTAATCCTCCTCCGCGTCCAACTATCGTATCGACCACATCGCATACTCCTCCCGTGCGGCCGGCGAGCTTATCTATATCAATACATGCAAGCGCACCTGCACCACTGCACGCAAACGCGGCGATTATCGCCGATGCCGTAGTGGTGTTTCCTATACCCATCTCACCAACACCGATAAGCGTCTTTCCGGCATTCTTGCATGCTTCCGCCGCTTCGACGCCAACCATTATTCCGCAAATCGCTTCTTCTCTGGTCATGGCGGGTTCTTTGGCGAAATTATTGGTGCCGCACGCAATTCTTCTATTTACGATTTTATTGGTAAGCGAAATATTGTTAGAGCCGGACCCTTCAGCCTTTGTTGCATCCTTATCGTCATCCTTATCATCGCAATCGACGGTCTCTGGCTCACCTCCCGATTCTTTTTCTGTCATACTTTCCGACAAAAATTCTTCCGGTATCTTTCCGTTGACGCCTATATCGACAACGAGCAGATCTATGCAAAAATATCTCGCCTGTGAGCTTACTCCGGTTATCCCTTTGGTAAAATTGATGGTCTGCGAGAGAGTCACCGACTGCGGCGCCGATGCGACACCCTCTTCAACCACACCGTTATCCGCGCACATCAAAATTATCGCTTGATCGCTCACGTCATTTCCATAGGCCTTCCCCGTTATTCCTGCGAGCCTTATGCTTATATCCTCAAGCACTCCCAGGCTTCCCGGAACCTTGGCAAGATAATCTTGACGCTCGCGCGCCTCTTTCATTGCGCTCTCGTCCAAGCCTCTTATCTTTTTAATTATTTCGCCTATCTCGTTCATAGGTTCATTTTATCACATTTTGTAAGCACAGTTTGTATTTTTGGTGAATTGTACTCCTGATGCGAGTGCGATTAGTATTGAAAAACGGGCGTTTGTTGACATCTCTGCGGTTTTTTGATAGTGTTATTTATCGAGGTTTCATAATATGAGCAAAAGGACCAAAAGCAATTTACTGTTACTTATCGCCTCAGTGATCTGGGGCTTTGCTTTTGTTGCCCAAAAGGCCGGCACCGCTCTAGAACCATTTACATATAATGGAGTTCGTTTTTTAATTGGTGGCATCGCCCTCATCCCGCTAATCGTGTTCTTCTCCAAAGGGAATTCGGATAATACTTACACCCACACTCGGTCGCAAAACCCAATTATTAAAGCCGGACTCATCTGTGGAACCATTCTCGCAATCGCATCAAATCTTCAGCAGTTTGGAATCTATTTTGACACGGATGCCGGAAAAGCAGGATTTATAACATCGCTTTATATTGTGATGGTTCCTATTCTTGGAGTCTTTTTGAACAGAAAAGCCGGACTCCGATTGTGGCTATGCGTTCTTTTGGGCGCCGTTGGCTTTTACCTTCTCACCATGGCAAGCAAGAGCGACGGGCTTACACTTGAGAAGGGGGATTTCTTTGTGCTCCTCTGTGCTCTCATTTTTTCGGTTCACATTCTCGCGATTGATTATTATTCGCCGAAATGCGACGGCATTAAACTGTCTGCTCTTCAGTTCTTTGTCGCAGCTGTAATAAGCTTTGTGTGTATGCTATTTACTGAGTCCCCGAGCATACCTGCGATTCTAGGCTGCTGGCCCTCACTGCTCTATGTCGGAATCATGTCTTCCGGCGTCGGATATACTTTTCAGATACTCGGCCAAAAGGACGCCAACCCGAGCGCAGCAGCTCTGATACTGAGCTTGGAGGCTGTGTTTGCTGTTATTGGCGGAGTGTTGCTGCTCGGCGAAAAACTTGGTGCCGTAGAAATTCTTGGATGTGTTATAATATTTGCGGCGGTAATTATATCTCAGCTACCGTCAAAATTGATTCAAGATAACTAATGATAAGAGGTAACACTTATGATGTTTCATGAAATGACTATTGCGGGCGTTACGAGGAGACTTCCGCTCTGCCCACTTAATGAAGAGCTCTATATCGCGGGATTTGTTATGTTCGGCGATGTGGAAATCACAGAGGCTTGTGCGAAAGAACTACTTGCGAAGGCCCCTGAATTTGACGTGATTGTCACGGCGGAATCCAAGGGTATTCCCCTCGCCTATGAGATGGCTCGTCAGTCCGGCAAGGACTATGTGGTTCTTAGAAAAGAACCGAAGCTCTATATGGTCGACGTAATCAAAACGACTGTTGACTCAATCACGACCGCTCACATTCAGACACTCTGCATCGGAAGCCTCGAAGCTGACGTCATCCGCGGAAAGCGCGTCCTGATTGTCGATGACGTAATCAGCACGGGCGGTTCACTCATGTCGATTGAAAAGATTCTGAACAAAGTTGGATGCGACATCGTAGGCAAAATGGCTGTTCTCGCAGAGGGTGACGCAATCGATAGACCGGACATCATCTATCTTGAAGAACTTCCTTTATTCAATCCGGACGGAACGGCAAAATAAACTAGTGTGATTAGCGCGATTTCAGGCTGCTGACCACGGCCCGTCAATTGAATGCATTGGCGCAAGATGAAACCACAAAAATAGTCGGCTATTCGCCGACTATTTCTTTTACGATATTTTTATATACTGCTCCCGCGCGCCTTTCTACCTCCTGCAGAATCTCTTTGCATTCGGCTTGGCAATCTTCACCTTTGGCTTTGTCCTTTAGCGATCCCGCATTGATGAGGACGTTCAGCCATGCGCCTTTGGCGGCGATCTCCGCTGATAGCGCCGCTACTCCGAGGTCGCTCGCGGCATTGGTGTTGAAGTCTTTGCTGACCTTCTCGATTGTTTTGATTAAATCGAGCGAAAAACGCATAACCTCTCTCGGTGAATCCATGCATGCCCCGAGCCCTTCCTGAATGGCTGCGCTTCGTGCAGCTTTTTCTTCGTCTGTGCTCTTTGGCATAGAGAATGCATTTGATACTTTTAGAAATGCCTCCGTGTCGCGGTCTGTCATTTCGAGAAGTCTTTCCTTGAGCGCCTTAGCTTCTGACTTCAATTCCGCGATTTCCTGATTGCTGCCGTCCTTGTCGGAGAGCGCACATACCATCTCCGCCAGCGCAGATCCCAGGGAACCTATTATCGCCGCAACGGATCCGCCGCCCGGTGCGGGTGCTGACGATGCGACAGTTTCTACAAATTCATTTGTCTTAAGCTCAATCAGTTTCATGTTTGCCCTCCTGTTTTGTAAGCTGTTCTACAAACCTGTCTTACAAGCATTTTTTGCAAGCCTGCATTCTATTGCTGTTTCCTGCGATTATTCCTTACCGATTAGATGGTATTCCATAACCTGATTCATGCAATCAAAGTTTTCAATCTTTAGATAATGCTCCGCGCAGTCTATAAGCGCTTTCGCCGGAAGAAGGCCAACGACTTCACTTCCGATTATTCGTGCGCCGTAGCGCTCCGCGAGAACTCTTATCATCTCGTAGGTGTAGAACAGCGGAGTTCCTTCGTAGTTAACCATATTCATGGAGACCTGCGCTACACCCCTGTCCTCTAGCTTGATTCCGAGTGCCTTGCAGTATTTGAATCCGCCCGATGATGCGCGGATTGCCTTGGCTATTTTGTTTGCGATTTCCACATCGTCCGTATCAAGATTTACGTTGAATGCGACGAGCGGCATGCGTGCGCCTACTGCAACGACTCCCGCTGTCGGATGGATTTTTCTTTCGCCGTAATCCGGAGCCCACTCCTCCTCGAGGATCTTTTCGGGCATTCCTTCGAACTCGCCCTTTCTCACCTTGGCGAGATTTCTGCGGTTCTCACTCGTTGCAGAATCTTCGTATAGGAATACCGGCACTCCCACCTCACTCCAGATTCTCTCCGCAACGCGCTTCGATAGTTCCACGCATTCTTCAATCGTCATATTGAGCGCAGGAACAAAGGGAACTACATCGACCGCACCCATTCTCGGATGCTGACCATGATGCTTATTCATGTCGATTTTTTCTACTGCGATCTTTGTTAGTCCAATCATCGCCTCTTCGATTTTTTCGGGTGCACCTACCATAGTGAAGACGCATCTATTGTGGCTCCCGTCGGTCTGAACATCGAGAAGCGTAACTCCGGGATATGAGTTTCCCGTGTCAACCAGCGTCTGATAAACTTCGGGGTCTACTTCCTTGCTTACGCTGAAGTTTGGAATGCATTCAACAATCTTATTCATAGACTATTCCTTTCTTAACGACTTTGCTTACGGGATTTGACCCCATCCTATAACACAGATATGCCAGATCCGGCGCTTCCCAAATTACTATATCCGCCTGCTTGCCGACTTCTATACTGCCTATTCTGTCCGCACGTCCCAATGCAGCGGCTCCGTTAAGCGTGACAGCCGTCAGCACCTCTTCAGGCATCATTCTGTAATTAAGGCAGCCGACGTTCATGACAAGCTGTATATTGCTTACCGGACACGATCCAGGATTGAAATCCGTTGCCATCGCAACCGGAACACCTTCGTTTATCATATCGCGTGCTCTTGCATATTCTACCCCGAGATAGAAGCTCGTGCACGGGAGAAGACACGCAATGGCGCCCGCTCTCTTAAGTCTTTTTATTCCTTCATTACTGCATTTTATGAGGTGCTCCGCGGAAATCGCCCCGGTTTCCTCGGCAACCATGGTTCCGCCGATGTCTACGATTTCGTCCGTGTGAATCTTAGGCGTGAGTCCATGCTTTTTAGCGGCATCTAAGATGCGCATAGAGTCTTCCCTTGAGAACACATCCTTTTCACAGAAGACATCGCAAAACTCCGCGAGCTTCTTCTTTGCGACCTCAGGAATTAGTTCGTCGATTAGAAAGTCTATATATTCTTCTCGGCCTATCCCGCCCTTCTCTTTATATTCTTTGGGCACAGCATGTGCACCCATGAATGTTGAAACTAGTTCTATCGGAGTTTTCTTCTTGAGCGTTTTTATGGCCTCCAGCTGTTTGAGTTCATTCTCTCTGTCAAGACCGTAGCCAGACTTTGCTTCAAGCGTGGTTACGCCGAGATCAAACATTTCATCGAGTATGCCCTCGGCCTTCTCGACGAGCTCTTCTGACGCCGCCCCCCTCGTTGCTTTTACGGTAGAGAGGATTCCTCCGCCCTCCGCAAGAATCGTTAGATAGCTTAATCCCTTTAGTTTCTTCTCGAGTTCGTTCTGACGCCATTCGCCAAAGACAAGATGCGTATGCGCATCGACTAGCCCCGGAGTAACTAGCATGCCCTCTGCATCGAGAATGGAAATGTCGTCCTCATTGTCGCCAACAAGCTTGCCCTTGCTAGGGGCACTCTTGCCACCCAGCGCATCGGCCTTACCGCCAGCCGCACCGGCCGACAGTTTATCTATGTTCGCTTCGCCTTCTCCGACAGCTTTTATTATTCCGTCTTCGATGTAGATATACGCATTGTGCAAGGTCTTAACTTTTCCCTGGAGTTCGCCGCCCCTTGCGGAATTACCTTCTGGGGTCGCAAGCGTTCCTATGTTTTCTATGAGAAGTCTTTTCATTTTCTTATCTCCGCAAATGCATTGGCTATCATTTCATCATCCGCTATTTCGGGAATCGTGATGTGATCCTGCCCTTCATAAAGCTTATTGTATTCCTCTGCAACTGTTACGGCATTTTCATTTCTAGCCCACGCTCTTCTCGCGACGCCCACCATGGTATCCCACGGAATCGACATCTTGAGAATCGCATCAACTCGTTCTGACCCATCGAGCACCATTCCGAATCCTCCGTTTATAGCGCGACCGATTCCCGTACCGCCTCCGTTATGAAGCGTAACTAAGCTCATTCCTCTCGCTGCGTTTCCTGCATAGCAATGCGTCGCCATGTCGGCCATGATATTGGATCCGTCCTTGATGTTTGACGTTTCCCTGAACGGCGCGTCCGTTCCGCCTGTGTCGTGGTGATCGCGGCCGAGCATCACGGGACCTATTTCACCATTTCTAACCATCTCGTTAAACTTAATCGCTATATTCATTCTACCGAGTGCGTCCTGATAGAGAATTCTGCATTTGGTTCCTACGACCATTTTGTTTTTACCCGCGTCTCTTACCCAGACGTAATTGTCGTAGTCCTGATATCTTCTGTTGTGCGCAAGAATATATTCCGCCGCAGCCTTGTCCGTCGCCTCAAGATCCGAGTCTTTTCCGGAGAGGCAACACCAGCGGAACGGGCCGTATCCGAAGTCAAAGAGAAGCGGTCCCAAAATATCTTCGACGTATGACGGAAAAACAAATCCATCCAGATCGTCTTTTCCGTTTTTGCAGATTTCCTTTACGCCCGAATCGTAAACCGCCTTCAGGAAGCTGTTTCCGTAATCAAAGAAATATGTTCCTCTCTTGTGGAACTTATCTATCATTTCATAGTGACGGTGGAGACTCACGTCAACTCTCTTCTTGAACTCGACAGGGTCGCTATCTAGCATCGCCGTACGTTCCTCGTAGGTAAGACCCTGTGGGCAGTACCCTCCGTCGTATACAGCATGGCAGGATGTCTGATCGCTCATAAGATCCACGTGGACATTCTTATCATAGATGAACTCAAGAAGGTCCACGACATTTCCGTGATATGCGATTGCGCATGGCGCACCTTCTTTTTGTTTTTCTAGCGCGAGCTCAAGAACGCTCTCTAGGTCGTCCGACTTCTCGCTCACCCAACCCTGATTAAGACGAGTGTCGATTCTCGATTCATCGACCTCTGCGATGATTGCGACCGCACCTGCTATCTCCGCAGCCTTTCCCTGAGCACCACTCATTCCTCCGAGGCCTGCAGAAACAAAGAGTTTACCCGCGAGGTTTCCGTCTTCCGCTATTCCGAGTTTAAGTCTTCCCGCGTTGAGGAGCGTGTTAAATGTTCCGTGCACTATTCCCTGCGGACCGATATACATCCAGCCGCCAGCGGTCATCTGTCCGTAGTTTGCAACTCCGAGCGCCGCGGCGCGATTGAAATTCTCTTGATCGTCGAATCCTCCGACCATAAGTCCGTTTGACAGTATCGCTCTCGGCGCGAGCTTATGCGAATGGAAGAGTCCGAGTGGGTGCCCACTCATCACAACCAGAGTCTGCTCGTCCGTCATCACTTCGAGATATTTTTTGATCAGCCTATACTGCATCCAGTTCTGGCATACCTGTCCCGTCTCTCCATAAGTAACAAGTTCGTAAGGATAGAGCGCAACATCAAAGTCCAGATTGTTGTCTATCATTACCTGAAGCGCCTTTGCTTCGACTATGTTTCCTTTGTATTCGTCTATCGGCTTTCCGTGAATCTCGCCTTGCGGTCTGAATCTGTATCCGTAGATTCTTCCGTGTTCCTCGAGTTCTTCGGCAAATTCCTTTGCCATAAACTCATGGTGCTTTTCGGGGATATATCTTAGAGCGTTTTTCACGGCGAGGATTTTGTCCTGTTCGGTGAGGTTGCTTTTTCTTCTGGGGGCGCGCCTAATCCCTGAAACAAATTCCGGATACTCCGGCAGCTCTTCGTCAAGCATTATTCTGAGATAATCTCTTTCGCTCATCTTGGCCTCCTCTTACTCTCTATTATTCTCACGTTACCATCGTATTGCCCTTCGATATACTCTATTACTCGCCAATATACTCTCTAAGTATATCCGTAAGTTTTTCGCTTCTTATGATTTTCTCGACTGCTGCGATATCAATTCTTATCTCTCTGTCCTTCTCCATGAAAGAGACTTCTTCTCTTACGGCCTGATATGCAGCATCCATAACAGGCGAGAGCGCGCCATCACCATCGACTCTTCTTCTAAGGTCTATTGCCTGGCATGCGGTGAGTAATTCAAATGCAAGAACCGACAAAAGATTTTCAAGGATCTGTCCCGACTTTCTTGCGGCCGTTGTTCCCATTGAAACAAAATCCTCTTGTCCCGCCGAAGAAGGAATGCTGTCAACAGATGCGGGGTGTGCGAGAACTTTGTTTTCTGAAACCATCGATGCGGATGAATACTGCACTATCATGAACCCGCTGTTCAGGCCTCCGTCAACCGCAAGGAACGACGGAAGTCCATTCGAAAGATCCGCATTCACCATTCTCTCGGTTCTTCTCTCTGAAATGGACGCGAGCTCCGAGCAAGCGATTCCGAGATAATCAAAGGGAAGCGCAAGCGGCTCTCCGTGGAAGTTTCCGCCCGATACTACTTCTCCGTCCTCGGGAAAGATAAGCGGATTATCCGTAACCGCATTAAGTTCGATTGAAACCTTTTCTAAGATAAATCCGAGCGCGTCTCTCACCGCACCGTGAACCTGTGGAATGCAGCGAATAGAATACGCGTCCTGAACTCTCGCTCCCTGATATCTCTCGCCGAGTTCGCAGTTTTCGGTTAGCTTGCGAAGGCGCTCCGCAACCTCTATCTGCCCCTTATGTCCTCGCGCAGTATGAAGTCTCTCCTGAAACGCGCTGTACTGGCCGGTTAGCGCAGTGAGTGTCATAGCTCCGATTAAGTCCGCCATATCCGCCGCGCGTATTGCATCGTAAAGATTGAGCGCGCCGACTCCAGTCATGGCGCATGTTCCGTTTGTTATTCCAAGACCTTCCTTGGAACTGAAGCTTTCGAGCGTTTCTATTTCGGCTCTTTTCATAGCCTCTTCACCGGAAAAGCGTTCGCTGTCATAATATGCTTCGCCCTTTCCTAGCATAACAAGACCCATATGAGAGAGCGGCGCCAAATCTCCTGATGCTCCGAGGGATCCCTTCTGCGGAATAACCGGCGTGACACCTCTATTAAGCATATCTATCAGCATTTCTACAACAATTGGACGCACGCCGCTTAACCCCACGGAGAGAGCGTTCGCACGGAGGAGCATCATTGCTCTGACCTGCTCCACTTTATACGGCTCACCCGTCGCTGTCGAATGGCTGAGAATTAGATTGGTCGAAAGTCTGTTTGACATCTCCTCCGGAACTGCCGTATCGGCAAAATGACCAAAACCCGTTGTGATTCCATAGGCTGTCCTGCCCTCTTCTCTAATTGATTTTATTATTTCTCTTGATGCCTTGATTTTTCTGAGCGCTTCGCCCTTCAGCGAGATCTCCGCGCCATAGCGGGCTACGGCAACCAGTTGCTCGAGCGTCAGGCTATTGCCGTCCAGCTCTACTTTTTTAATCTTTCTTGGATCTCCTAGCATCTTCAAGAATTTCCTCCTTTAATGTGGTAAAAGTCCCATATACGCACAGAATCAGTGCCGTGGGCACTGATCCTGCAACTAGAATTTCTTGCTGTATCTATATGTTAATCTGTATTTGTCTTCTATATTTGTATGCCTCTTCTTTATGTATGGTCCGTCTATGTAAATAATATTCTGAGGGGACCCCGTTGTCAACCAATTGAGGCTCATTTTTAGCCATTTTGCAAATCTATAATCAACCGATAAGCCGGCATGAAAAAGTTTTAAAATACCCCTTGCATTTCCGTTACTGAAGTGTTATTATACAAATAGCAGGAGTTCCGACCTGCCGTTTCCCTAGTCACTTGAGTGATTGGAGATTCGTTGACTGCGGGACTTTCCCGTGTTCCGAGTCAATTCCTAATTCCTTAGTCCCGAGGTGCGCCTAACATCCCGGGATTTTTTATGCAATTAAACGCAGGCAAAAAGAGGGGCGGGAGAAGCCCCTCTTTTTGCCTTTCCTTGTAATTCTACACTGCTTATTATAAGGATTGAGAGATCTTATAATCAGTCATCTGATTCCTTTTCAGCCTTTATGATTGCTCCGGTATATGCATCAACTTCGTAATCGTATTCGTAACCGCCCGCTTTGAAGCTTACATCATATTTTGCTTCATCGGCATCGTACTCTACTTCCATTTCC
>JAGAFN010000087.1 GCA_017612585.1 Bacillota bacterium
AAAAGAGGAGCCCGAGCGACTCCTCTTTTAGTCCAAAATATTTTGAGATGGCTTTAGAAGCTGTGACCTCCACCGCCGCCGGAGAAACCTCCTCCACCGGAGAAGCCACCGCCGGAGAAGCCACCGCCGGAGAAGCCACCGCCGGAGAAGCCGCCTCCGGAATGACCGCCTCCGGAATGACCGCCGCTGCTCTGATGAACCTTGTGCCTAACTTCGCTAATCTTATCTGTAAACGCAACGCTTGGCGCAAGCGTGCTAAGTGTCGTAGCAGTAAACACCTTGCCTTTGCTCTCAGGTGAATTCCCCCTCTGCACCATGACGATCAAATAGTTGATAAGTATTCCTAGCGTTACAGCAACCAGAAGATTGCTTATATGCTTCATCGGTTGCGGCACTTTGCCACCACTCAGGAGTCTACTCTCCTGCGCAAATACTTCTCTTGCGCATCCGTAGAAATCGCCTTTGCTCGCATACCTATAAGAATTGTCCGTAATCGCATTTGCTTGGCTCTTGGTTATGTATTTATACATTTCGCCATCACTTGCGATTTGAATAATCCTATAATTCATATCGACCAGGAGAATCGTTCCACTCACTCCTCCACCTATAGTCTCAACATATCTCTTCTCTGCCTCGAGGCGCGTAGATGTTTCCGTCGCCTGACAACTTATGAACCCAACATTGCCAAATTCCGTAAGATACTTCATATCCTCGATAAGCTTCGCTTCTTCATCATCCGTGAGCAAATCTTCTTCATCAATTACGAAAGCCCTATATCCCGTGTCAGGATTCGTGTATGAAATATCCTCGGCATATACGTTTATTACGCTCCCAAAGAAACTCGAGGCCACAACAATAATCGACAAAAGAACTACGACAAAAGCTTTAACCCCGGCCCAGTTTCCACTCGCATTTGATCTATCCTGTGCACTTCCGCCTCCTTCTCCGTCATTGTTATCGTCTTCACCTTCTCTGTCTCTCTCAAACTTATCGTTTCCGCCTTGCCTATCGAAGAAATCCGGAATCGGTCTCGTAGTGAGGAGATTGTAATAAGAAATCATTCCTATACTCGCAACCGCCGCACAGAATGCACATACTATGCACGCAGTGTAGTAATATATATCCTCGACCGGATTTATGACAGATGTAGCGAATGCTCCGAGCACACCGATAAATGGCATGAACAGGAATATTCTAAGGCTCTTCTCCTCAACATAATGTAATGCCGAAGCTCCTCTTATGAGAAGAAACACAGATATAACAAACACTATTGCAGTTACCGCAATAAGTTTCGTTGCAGGGTTTGTATGACCTGCCGCAGCAATAGTAATCCCAAATGCTATCGAAATGATGATAAATGCAACTATTGCTATAGCAAATGCGGCAGCTGTGCCGGCTTTAATTCCACCCACCGCCCTTTCTCTTGCGCGACGCCTCTTCTCATAAGGCATCAGCACGTCGCGGCCCCTTACAAAGAATCCTCGATCCTTTACATGATTCTCTGCATCTCTTATATCTATGGCCTCTGCTACAAACAATCCCATAACAACAACTGCTATTACCGCACAGAGAGCCAGCGCCATTCTCGCCGTCATTGAAACAAAGAACGTAAGCAGCGCAAATATGATTGCCGAGATGAGTCCCGCACCAACCGCGTACTTCCTTAAATCTACAGGAAGGTCGCAGGAAAGTCTTCCATTCTGACCATTTACTATTGCGTATGCCACACGATCTTTTTTTCTGTATGTCAGGAACCAAACCGGAAACAGCGCCGCACAATAATCCTTTATGGTAGGATTAAGAGCATCCCTTCTCGTTCCTTCCGACGGGAGCTTGACATCCAATTTCTCGTCCTTATACACACAACGATCTATCACATCCATCGCCTCGTCGGCTGCACGATTTTTGACATCTTCACTGTAACGCTCTACAGGTACATCCGCCTTATCCGCGTAGAAGCCCGCCATATACCCGGGCTTGAATGGCTTAAGATCTTTTTTATCAAACGGCATAAGCATGTCCGAAATTGTGTCGTCAAAACACGACGAAGCATCGTAAGGTATACCCTGATAGCTTCCGTCGACATTGGTTCCGACATTGTATGTGCTCTCGATATAGTAATTGCCTGAGCGCTTTTTCTTTGTAGCCTCGAGCACTATCTCTTCAGGAAAGTCAACCCCGTACATCCAGAACGGCACATACGTACCGCGAAATTTTTCAAGATGCTCAGGATCCTTAAGCTCTTTCGGAAGATAGAGCATTTTGGATATGCGCTTGCCATATACGTCTTTGCATTCCTCTTTGCTCTTGTGGAAGGGGATAATGAACTCCGGTCGCACCTCTTTTGTGATGCGACCCTCAAGAATTGCTTCGCCACCGCAGTAGCTGCAGTAGCTTACAATTGAATTGTCCGGACTCAAAAGCTCTGCACCACAGTCCTTGCATATATACGAAGTAACTCCGTATTCGTCTGTGGACAGCTCCGCATTGTTATTGACATCGTAATTGCCTACAGCAATCTCGCTATCGCAATGCGAACACTTTAGCTTGCCTCTCTTGATGTTGTAATAGAGGTCTCCCCTGCATTTTGGACATTCAAAAGCCATCTTACTTCCTTCCTCTTATACAGTTAAACACTGTTTCAAATTGCATTCTGCCCACATTGGGCTTTCTATCACTCGCACTTTCACTCGTACTATTATTATATCGCTATTATCACTCCGTGCGCAACGCCGTAACCGGATCGCTCTTGGCTGCCTTCTTGGACGGAATGATTCCTCCTATCAGAGTAAGCATTATCGAAAGAATCACCAGTACAACCGCTGCCGAAAGCGGAAGCACGGCGTTTATCTCATTGCTCCCCGCCAGATAGTGGATTAGCTTATTCCCGGGTATAAGTAGGATCGCCGAAATGCCTACTCCCAGGAGTCCGGCAAGAAGCCCTATGATAAACGTTTCCGCATTGAATACGCTCGAGATATTTCTCTTTGATGCACCTATTGCACGAAGAATCCCGATTTCCTTCTTTCTTTCAAGCACGCTTATATATGTTATTACACCTATCATAATAGACGATACAACAAGCGAAATCGCGACAAAGGCAATAAGCACATAACTGATTGCATTGATAATGTCTGTTACAGACGACATGAGTGTTCCCACGATGTCCGTGTATCTGATAACCTTGCCTTCTTCACCGGCAGCCTCCATGCGCGAGTTATATGCGTCAAGTATTTCGACTATCTTTCCTTTACTCTCAAAGTCCCTCGGATAAATCGTCACCACAGACGGCTCATTCCTGTCTGCGTATCCAAGTTTTTTCAGATTGTTTTCGTATGACGATGCACCTGTTGACATCAGACTCGACATAAGTTCCTGGAGTTCCTTTTCCGTCATCTTGATCTGAAAAGCTCTCTCCATAGCCGTCTGATCAAACCTAAAGGCTCCGGCAATATTATTCACAAGCTGCCCCATCATTCCATTTAACGAACTCTCCATCTGTGACATATAGCCTTGTATTGCGGTATTGATCATTTCCGAAATCGCAGACGATACAGCCTCAGTATATTTATCGACTATAGACTGGACGCCCTCACTCATTCCTTCCGTGAAGTCTTCCGCGTGAATCACCTCGCTTATTCCTTTTTCTATTATGCCACGAGCACCTTCGGTCGATAGGTATGCGCCTATGGCCGCCCTCGTGTCCTCTTCACCTTTAATTCCGTTTGCCGTCGTATATGCTTCAAAGCCGCT
Source organism: Bacillota bacterium (assembly GCA_017612585.1). Taxonomy (GTDB): domain Bacteria; phylum Bacillota; class Clostridia; order Peptostreptococcales; family Anaerovoracaceae; genus Eubacterium_B. Next base: position 3,754 of record JAGAFN010000087.1, read on the forward strand.
TGCGAGTTCCCCGGCCACTTGACTCATCCTATCTTCATCTACCGCCGATTCCAAAATTTCAAGGAAAACTTGAAGATCAGACTCAGTAAGTTCCGGCAGCGATTTGATAAGTGCGCCAAGGTCTATCATATCCGTGACATCCACGTTCGGAAGATTTATAAGAGACGATCCAAAATCTATGCCCGAAGAAATACTTCCCATATCAAAGCTAAACATATCTCCGATCGCATCTTCATCAATCGAGAACAGCGACTCCATATTGAACCCGCCATCCTCTTCTTCGGCGGAAAACTCTTTTCCGGAGAACACATCTATGTTTTTATCAGCGAGCTGTTTCTTAACTATATCGCTCTCAAGCGCGGCGTCCACCACGTAATCCACAAGTTCCGCTCTGTAGCCGATCCCCATACTAAGCATTGCGACCTTGGCATCTTCGCTCGGACTTACTACTCCCACTATCGTGAGCGGTTCGCTCTCGGATACAAGCCTCTTCATATAAACCTTGTCGTCGGTTTTGTCTGTCCAAACCTTGTATTCAGCATCGTATGAATAGCATTTAAAGGCGTCAACAATTCTAAACTCTATACCGACAAAGTCCTCATAATCAAAGATTTTCGATTGACTCTCATGAACATCCACGACCTTTCCGTCATAGAAATCCTTTATCATTTGGTCGAGTTCCGATGCGTCCTTGAGACCGAGAGTGTATAGAGTAAAATCACTTATATGTCCGCTCCCGGATAGGATGAGTACGCATTCGTTATATGCCTTTGGCCAGCGTCCCACTTTGATGTCATACTGCGAGACATAGAGGTTCTCATCGCGCGGAATTTGAGTAAAGATATCCATACTCATTCCCATCATTGTATAGCTTTCGGATCCCATCCCGTAAGACTCAAATGTAGGGTCAGGATTGACTCGCCTTACACCACTTCCGTCCTCTCTATAAATTAACGGCGACACATTATAACTGTACTCGACAGCTTTGGCGTAATTCAAAATCCCACTCCCTTCTGAATCCAAGTATTTCTTTAGCGATGCCAAATCGTTCTTCTCAACACTCGAAAACATATCCGAAATTATCTGAAGTTCAGTAACCTCGGCATCACCATCTTCATCATCCTTATCAAACCTATCGCTTCTGCTCGCCATGAGAGATGTCATATCAAAGCTCGTGCTTGTTATCTGAAGCGGGTACTCCGACAATGTCTCTTCCTCTATCGAATCTATGTATTTGTTTACGCCGTTTGAAAGCGAAAGAATAAGTGCTATGCCGATTATTCCTATGGAGCCAGCAAAGGCGACGAGTATGGTCCTCGCTTTCTTTGTTCTTAGATTATTGAAACTTAACGCGAGCGCAGTTAGAAAAGACATTGATGCCTTGCCCATATTCCTGTGGTTGGCATCTTCATCTCTAACCATAAACGGATCGCTGTCTGAAACAATCTTTCCGTCGCGCAGTTTAACTATTCTGGTCGCATACTGCTCAGCGAGTTCAGGATTATGCGTAACCATAACTACGAGCCTATCCTTTGCGACCTCCTTGAGAAGGTCTAGCACCTGGATGCTCGTATCCGTATCGAGAGCACCGGTAGGCTCATCCGCAAGAAGTATATCTGGGTCGTTAACAAGAGCTCTCGCAATTGCAACTCTTTGCATCTGTCCGCCTGAAAGCTGATTCGGTTTCTTGTGAATCTGATCTCCGAGTCCGACCTTTTCGAGCGCTTCCTTTGCTCTCGCTTTCCTATGCTCACCAGAAATGCCGCCAATAGTAAGTGCAAGCTCGACATTTGCCAGTATGGTCTGGTGCGGAATAAGATTATAACTCTGGAATACGAAACCGATGGTGTGATTCCTGTAGGAATCCCAGTCCCTATCCTTATAAGCCTTGGTCGTAACTCCATTTATGACTAAATCTCCGTCGTCATAGCGATCGAGACCACCTATCACATTGAGAAGAGTCGTCTTGCCAGAGCCGCTAGGTCCTAAGATCGCAACAAATTCATTGTCCCTCAGATTTAGGCTCACGTCATCCAGGGCAATCTGCTCAAGTTCTCCCGTTATGTACTTTTTAGAAACATTCTTTATTTGCAGCATGACATTATAATTATACACCCATCGCAAATTTATTAACAAATACTCTGCCGCTCTACTTGATTAAATCGTAAAATCGTTATATAATGACTTAATTTGTTGCGAATTCGGCCCTAAAGGCCCACAAATAACTCGGCTTACCAGAGTCTCGTTCGCAAGCATAATCAAAATGAAAGTGTTGAGGATTTATTATGTTTATTACTTGTTTGGATTTAGAGGGTGTACTAGCTCCAGAGATTTGGATTGAATTTGCTGAGGCAAGAAATCTTCCCGAGCTCAAAATCACCACGCGAGATGAGCCCGACTACGACAAACTTATGAAGTTTAGGCTTGATGTTCTAAAGAAAAACAATCTTGGACTCAAAGAGATTCAGCAGACCATATCAGAGGTCGAGCTCCTCCCCGGAGCAAAGGATTTTCTTGATGAGTTGCGATCTTTTTCTCAGGTAATCATTATAAGCGATACGTTCACTCAATTTGCGAACCCAATTATGGATAAGCTCGCATGGCCTACTATCATGTGCAACGAACTCATCGTAGATCACGACGGAATCATCACCGGCTACAGAATGCGCGTGCACGACTCCAAGGTAAGCACCGTAAAAGCTCTTCAGACAATGGGATACGATACCATCGCAGCCGGCGACAGTTATAACGATGTCGGTATGATAAGAGAAAGCAAGGGCGGTTTCCTTTTCCGCTCAACAGAAGGCATCAAAGCCGAGAACCCTGACATCCCTGCAACCGAAACCTACGACGAACTCCTCGCAGGTATCCGAAAAATCATGAACGAATAAATGCCCCGAGAAATTGGCATGGGTCCTGTATTTCGGAATCATTTTGAAGGATAGCGGCAATTACACGATATAAAAGAAGAAACTCTGTGAGGTTGGCATCAGTGACGAGCGTAAGCGAGGAATCATTGATGCAACCCTCCAGAGTTTCAATTTTATTGAGTATGTAATTGCCTATCCTGAAAAGTGGAGAAATATAGGGCGCATGCCAATTTAATACGGAGCATCTATGCTTTTATGCATTTGAGATTTACGAAATCGGGGAGTCCGTTGACTTTCTTCATTGGTGTTTCTCCCTGAACGAGCGGCATTGCATAGTCAATGAATGGAGCAAGAATATTGTTTCCTTCTTCGTTTATCCATTCATCAGGCACTTTGCTCTCTACGTTTGCAACATCCGAAAGATCTATTAGTTTAGTGTCGCATTTATATCCACCGTCTCTTGTGCATTCGAATGCCACCATCTTGTCAGTCTCTCCCGAGAGCATCGCTTTTACTGCGGCCTCTCCCGCCATAAACGCTTCGTCAATGTCTGTCCCCGATGCGAGATGTGCAGCGCAGCGCTGAAGGAGGCTAAGCTCTATTCCCCTCGTCTTACATCCAATTTCGTTTTTGACTACTTCGGTAAGCCTTGCTGCAAGTCCTCCGAGCTGTGCATGGCCGAAGCCGTCGGTTCCTGAGGCCTTTGCTTCCGACACAAACGAACCGTCAGCATAGTGGATGCCTTCGGAAACGGCAACAACGCAGTTCCCTCTCTCCTCGTAGCGAGCTTTTACATCGGATATGAATTTACCCATATCAAAGCCTCTCTCCGGAAGATATATGAAATCGCAGCTTTTCCTATCCACATTTGCAAGAGCAGCAGCGGCAGTGAGCCACCCAGCATGTCTTCCCATGCATTCAATGATAGTAACCATGCCGGTGTCGTAAACTTCCGTATCTCTCGCAACCTCCATAATCGATGTCGCTATATACTTTGCGGCCGAGCCGTAACCCGGGCAGTGGTCGGTGCCATAGAGATCGTTATCTATTGTCTTTGGAACGCCCATGATTCTGCATTCGTATCCAACCTTCTGCATATACTTTGAGATTTTGTTGCAGGTGTCCATTGAATCGTTTCCGCCGTTATAGCAGAAATATCTTACATCATATTTTTGGAATATTTCAAGAATGCGCTTGTAATCAGTATCATCGGTATCCGGATCCTTCATCTTGTATCTGCACGAACCGAGGGCCGATGACGGTGTGTACAAAAGTTTTTCAAGTTCGGAAGCGTCTTCCTCATCCATAACAAAAAGGTCATCGTTCAGCACACCTTTGATTCCATAGTGCGCACCATAGACCTTGGTTATGGGGTCCGCCTCGAGCGCAGTTTTGATTACACCGTAAGCACTCGCATTTATTACCGAAGTCGGTCCTCCCGACTGACCTATTATCAAAGCACCCTTAAGTTCCTGAGCCATAACACTCTCCTCTTCAATCATTGCGACAACCAACATGTCAATTATACAATGCAGTTCTCTACAAACGCAAGGTCTCTGAATACTTTCTTCCACTACGTCCTCGGTATGGACAATTACATACTCAATAAAATTGAAACTCTGGAGGATTGCATCAATGATTCCTCGCTTACACTCGTCACTGATGCCAACCTCACAGAGTTTCTGCTTTTATTTCGTGTAATTGTACCCATCCCTGCGGAATCGTTACAGAAAGCACCCCAGAGACCTTGTCAATCGAAAAAGGACCGCGTATGCGGTCCTTTGACATAATGGTTTGTTTGTGCAATTACTTAAGGTCAACCTTTGCGCCAACTTCTTCGAGCTTAGCCTTGATAGCATCAGCCTCAGCCTTGTCAACGCCTTCCTTGAGAGTTCCCGGAGCATTGTCAACGAGGTCCTTAGCTTCCTTGAGGCCAAGTCCTGTGAGCTCACGAACAACCTTGATAACCTTAATCTTCTCAGCGCCTACGTCAGAGAGAATTACGTTGAATTCACTCTGCTCTTCAGCAGCAGCGGCAGCTCCGCCTGCACCAGGCATAGCTACTACAGCAGCAGCTGCGGAAACGCCGAATTCTTCCTCACAAGCCTTAACGAGCTCGTTGAGTTCCATAACGGACATACCTTTTATGGCTTCAATGATTTGATTCATATCCATTTTTATATTCTCCTTTTCTAAGAATTGTTACTTGATTCTGCATTATTCTGCAGGTGCTTCTTCTGGTGCTGCTTCTTCTGCAGGCGCTTCCTCTGTGGGAGCCGCCTCTTCTGCAGGAGCTGTTTCCTCTGCAGGAGCTGCTTCCTCTGCAGGAGCTGCTTCCTCTGCAGGAGCTGCTTCCTCTGCAGGTACTGCTTCTTCGGCAGGCGCCTCTTCAGCAGGCTTCTCAGCCGGAGCCGAACCGTCAGCAGGCTTTGCTTCTGCAATAGCCGCAAGGACTCTTACGAATCCGCTTAGTGGGTTCTGGATGCTTCCGAGGAACTTTGCGATGAGATCCTCTCTTGATGGAATCTTTGCGATTTCTGCGATGCCTGCCTTATCGTAGTATGCACCCTCAACGATACCGCCCTTGAACTCCATCTTCTGGAACTCTTTCATGATGCCGTCCAGCACTCTTGCCGGAGCGGTTGCATCTTCTTTACTGATAGCGATTGCGCTAGGTCCTTCTAGGCTCTCTGCGAGCTGAGCAAAATCAGTTCCGTCGATTGCACGCTTCATAAGAGTGTTCTTATATACGGTGTAATCGATGTTTGCTTCTCTCAGTTTCTTTCTCATGGCATCAGCCTGTGCAACGCTGATTCCCATATAGTCGATAACTACTGCGGACTGTGCGCCATCCAGTTTGCTTTTAATTTCGTCAATTATCAGCTGTTTTTCTTGTTTTGCTGCTTCTGACATTATGCTCTCCTTTCTGATACCGATTACTCGGCATCGAGTGGGTTGGTACTCAATAAATAACCCTGTCACAGTTGTAGACAGGGCTCAATATCTATGTATTGTACCTCGGCGGGAAATTAAGTTTGATTTCAAACACCCGCTGTCTACGGTTTCAACGTATTCTTTTTTGGTTGGCTTATTTTAGCCTATGGTTGCCGGATTCACTTTGATTCCGGGGCCCATTGTTGTAGCTATAGAAACGCTCTTAAGGTACTGGCCTTTTGCAGTTGCCGGCTTAGCCTTTACTATAGCATCCATAAGTGCTCTGAAGTTCTCCTCGAGCTTCTCGGTTCCGAATGACTTCTTGCCGATTACGGTATGAACGATGTTCTGTCTGTCAAGACGATACTCGACCTTACCTGCTTTAATCTCTTCGAGAGCTTTTGCCAAATCCATGGTTACTGTTCCGGACTTGGGGTTCGGCATCATTCCCTTAGGACCTAAGACCTTACCGAGCTTACCTACAACGCCCATCATGTCAGGTGTAGCTACTACTACGTCGAAGTCGAACCAGTTTTCCTTCTGAATCTTCTCTGCGAGTTCGTCAGCACCTACATAATCCGCGCCGGAATTCTCAGCTTCGGTTGCCTTTTCGCCCTTGGCGAATACCAAAACCTTTACTTCCTTACCTGTACCGTTTGGCAGTACGATTGCGCCTCTGACCTGCTGGTCGGCGTGTCTTCCGTCTACGCCCAATCTTACGTGGACTTCTACGGTTTCGTCAAATTTTGCTGCTCCGGCTTCAACGACCTTTGCCATCGCTTCCGAAACATCGTACAGCTTTGATCTTTCGATCTTCTCTGCTGCGTTCTTGTAATTCTTGCCTCTCTTTGGCATGTTTACCTCCTCGCTGGTGCTTGCGGCCGGTTTTCACCGAGACAGAATCGAGTAATTCGTCTCACAGCCTCCCAGCTTACTAATCTTCAACAATTATACCCATGCTTCTTGCCGTGCCTTTGATCATGTCAGTGGCAGCGTCAAGGTCGGCGGCGTTCAGGTCAGGCATCTTAATCTTTGCGATTTCTTCGGCCTGCGCTCTTGTAAGTGTTGCCACCTTTGTCTTGTTTGGCTCACCAGATGCGTGCTCCAATCCGGCTGCCTTCTTCAGAAGAACCGCTGCTGGCGGTGTCTTGGTGATGAAGGTGAAGGATCTGTCGGCATATACCGTGATTACCACTGGGATAATCATTCCGGGCTGGTCCTGAGTCTTTGCGTTGAACTGCTTACAGAAATCCATAATGTTCACGCCGTGCTGACCCAAAGCCGGTCCTACCGGTGGTGCCGGAGATGCTGCGCCGGCCGGAATCTGCAGCTTGATGTAGCCTTCGATTTTTTTGGCCATTCTCCGCACTCCTTTCTCTGCAATATTTAATTACAGTAATTGCGTAACCTGTCCGAACTCGAGCTCGACAGGTGTATCTCTACCGAACATCGAAACCTTGACTGTAAGTACCTGTTTCTCTTTGTTGACGTCAAGAACCTCACCCATGAAGCCCTCAAACAGTCCGCTGATAACACGTACCGTATCGCCCGGTTTGACATCCAAATCAATGTAGACTTTTTCAATTCCCATTCTCGTTATTTCTTCATCGGTTAGCGGAATGGGGTCAGAGCCGTGTCCCACAAATCCTGTTACACCCTGCGTGTTTCTTACAAGGTACCAGGACTCGTTTGTTACTACCATCTTAATGATTACGTAGCCCGGGAACATTTTCTTGGTCTTGATTTTCTTTTCGCCGTTTTTTATCTCTACTCTGTCTTCGGTAGGAACGACTATTTCCAAGATAAGATCCTGCATGCCACGGTTCTCAACCATTTTTTCTATATTCACTTTTACTTTGTTCTCGTGTCCGGAATAGGTGTGAACGACATACCATCTGGCTTTACCGTCGCCACGAAGACCTTCTTCCTCCAATGGAGAGAGAACATTACTGGTTTCGGATCCCATAGTCTCTACCTCTATAACTGGTTATTATTAGTTCATGGTAATTCCAAGAATTGATTTAAGCGCACCGAGTACGCCGAGGTCGATTAGCCAGAACCCGACAGCAAAAACCAGGCACATACCAAATACTACGAGAGCGTATGTACCGAGTTCTTTCTTGGTAGGCCAAACTACCTTGCTCATTTCTTTGCGGACGCCTTTAAGATAAGCGCCTACACCTTCCCTATCGGAATTGGCAGGATTGTTGTTTGCCATCTTGATTGCCTCCTATTTTGTTTCCTTATGAACTGTCTCTTTTCTGCAGAATTTGCAGAACTTCTTGAGTTCGATACGATCCGGATTCTTCTGCTTATTCTTGGTCGTGTCGTAGTTCCTCTGCTTGCATTCTGTGCATGCTAGCGTAACCTTAACTCTCATCTCTATCGTCCTTTCATAACGTACTTAAATTCAGAGCCGAAATACTCCGACTCTGAATCTCTAATCATAAAGTTGCCCATTAAGTTTATCAAAAGGGTATGTCAATGTCAATCATTTTTAGCGGTAAACTGAAATGGATCGCGATGTTTTCAGCTAGTTTTTGGATTCTTGTATACATAGCGCCACAGCGACACAAAATATTGATATTTTGCCCCGTTTTGCCTTAGTTTTTCCTTGTTCCCTGCCGTACGCAAGTCCTATTCCAAGGTTTCCCCCGCCATTACAGCCCTTATCTTCTCTACAGCCGCATTGATGCTACCTTGATCCTGCCAAACCACAGATAGAAACTGGCCAAAACTATAGCAGTAGTCACTACCAGTGGTACCAGTGATATTTTGGCTCACTACATTCCAAGATGACATATCGTTCGTCTGCATGCGTATGAATGACTTGAGTTCATCCTCAGCCATATTCATCTCGATATTGTTTTCAATAGATTTAAGTATATCCGTATAGTTTGTCAAAAGCACACTGCTCTGTGATATTTTATTAATAATTGCTGTAAGAACTATTTGCTGATCTTTGTTTCTCTGAAAATCACCATCGCTAAACGCATAGCGTTCTCTCGCAAATCTAAGTGCGGCAGCACCATCCACATCATAGTTCATACCTTCCACAAAATAGTAATTTCCATCACTTGTAGTGAATGTGTACTCAGATTCAATATCAATTCCACCAATTTCATCAACTAAATTTACTACAGTAGTAAAGTTCACCTTGATATAGTAGTTGATGTCAATTCCCAATAATTTCTCAACCGTAGCTACTGTATAGTTTGCTCCTTTTAGCCCCGCATGCGTAAGCTTATCATATGCTCCTACATCCGGCATCATAACATAATAATCTCTTGGTATGGACGTAAGCAAGATAGTTCTGGTTACGGGGTTAACAGTAGCAACCATATTTACATCAGAGCGAGCAGTCACATCAATCGTTCCTTCTGTATCAACTCCCGTTATATACATGTTGAATGACTCTTTTGCTACCTCTACAGGTTTGCTTATATCAACGACTTGGTGCTTTATCTTAAATCTGTCAATTATTTTAGTGTAATCGTCGAACGATGTGCTACTTTCGTTATATGCTTCATAGCTACCTGAACTCATGAATGTAACATTTATTTCTCCGCTAAGAAGGTGCTCTATCATCGCACCAATGTCGTTTTGCGAAACAACCTCTATCTCCACCCTACTCTTAAGTTCTTCTATTGCATCTCCGTGACTTTCACTACTCTGATATGCGTAAACAGTCTCGCCTTCAATATCTGTGAGTTCGTTGAACATATCGTCATCTCTAACCACTACATAATATTCGTCTGTCGCTCCAATTCTTGTAATCTGAGACATGAAACTCATAGTGCTAGCCAAATATCTTACACCAAATAAATATATAATTATTAGTATTCCCGACATTATGAGCGCTATTGTTCGCTGAACGTTCTTAGTTTTGCGGGAATAGAGCGGCGGGAAAACTATTACGAATAAAAGTAATTCAATTAGACCTGCAACCAAAAGATATTTGGGCGGTAGTATGTTAGCCAATACCAGCATCGCCCCAAACATCAAACTGACAGCAAAAAACAGTAATGCGCAGAATTTTGAGAACTTTACAAATCCCGTATTGTTTTGCTGCTGCTGTTCCTTTTCTTTTTTTCTATCGCCTCTCATTTATAAATCCCCAAAACTGTTTTTCATTTTCTCTGTTAATGTAAATCTAATAAAACCAATTCATTTTATATTAATATTCTTCTTTTGTCGAGGATAATTATATGTAGTATATGTGAAGGTGAAATGAAAACTGGATTTTATAACTAAAAGCGCCGAAGGCTTATGCCTACGGCGCTTATCTTGCTTTCTATGCAATTATTACTCGATGATCTCAGTAACAACGCCCGATCCTACCGTACGTCCGCCTTCACGAATAGCGAAGCGGAGTCCTTCTTCGATAGCAATAGGTGTGATGAGGGAGATTGTCATTACTACGTTATCTCCAGGCATGCACATCTCTGTTCCTTCTGGAAGGTTGAGGTCTCCTGTTACGTCT
>JAGAFN010000088.1 GCA_017612585.1 Bacillota bacterium
ACTTGTACGATTACAAGACCAGGTGGATTCTCCTTTGAGGAAGCTTCTACAACGGCTGCACTCATAAGAGGTGGTGCACTTCCTGTGCAGCTTAACGAAATCACAACTTCTGTTCAAACTGCAACGATAGGTGCCGACGCACTCCATAAGAGCATCATAGCAGGGGCAATTGGCCTACTCTTAATATTCCTGATTATGATTCTCATGTATAACGTGCTTGGACTTATGGCAGACATCGCTCTTGCCCTTTATGTGCTCATAGTCATCTGGGCTATGGTTGCGATGGGAGCCGTACTTACTCTTCCGGGTATCGCCGCAATAATACTCTCGATAGGTATGGCGGTTGACGCAAACGTAATCATCTTCTCGCGAATCAAGGAGGAAATCGCCAAGGGCAAGACTACGAGAGTCGCCGTATCTGAAGGTTTCAGGCATTCAATCACTAGCGTTCTCGATGCACAGGTAACGACACTTATAGCGGCAATAGTTCTTTATCTCGTTGGTTCTACCATTGTAAAGGGCTTTGCCATCACTTTGATGATTGGTATCGTTGCGAGCATCTTTACCGCTGTGGTTGTAACACAGATTCTCGTAAGCCTCTTAGCTGACAGCGGAAAGTTCAACGACAACAAATACTATGGCGTAAATCCGGACGGAACACCAAAGTCATTCATCAAGAAGGAATTCAAATTCATAAAGAACCGTAAAATCTTCTATGCGATAAGTATTGCTTTCATAGTAATCGGCCTTGCAGCAGGTCTTATCAGGGGATTCAACTACGGAATAGATTTTACCGGCGGTACCATGATTCAGCTCGATATGGGTAAGACTGTGGATACCGAAGAAGTAAAAGATTCATTAAGCTCATTTGAATTAAAGCCGACAGTAGTTCTGGCCGGCGATAACCGTGAACAGATAATCATACGAACCGTTAAAGCGATGGAGAATGAGGAGAGACGTGAAGTGGTCGCGGCCCTAGGAGAAAAGTACGGAATAGGTGAGGATAACATTCTCGCGTCAGAGCAGTTCGGACCTACAGTTGGTGTTGAGCTAAAGGGTAATGCGATCCGCTCCATCATAATAGCGGCAATATGCATGCTGATCTATATAATCATAAGATTCAAGACGTGGAAATATGGCGTGTCCGCAGTCGTCGGACTCGCTCACGATGTTCTAATAATGCTTGCGGTATATGGATTGTTCAATATCATCATCAACAACCCGTTTATTGCAGCCATACTCACTGTGGTTGGTTATTCGATAAACGATACGATAGTTATCTTTGACCGAATCAGAGAGAACAGAGAACTCTACAAGAAAAACAGCCTAGAACAGAACCTGGACCTGAGTATCAACCAGACACTTAATCGTTCGGTTATGACTTCAATAACAACTCTTCTTGCGATGGTTCCGCTTCTACTGATGGTATCGTCTTCCATCAGAGAGTTCGTAATTCCTCTCATGATAGGTGTACTCGTCGGTACATTCTCATCGGTATTCCTTACAAGCCCTGTTCTCTATGAACTGAGCAAGGGAGAGGAAAGAACAAACAAATACGTTGGCAAGTAGAAGTAAAGAGGACTTGAACGATAGAAGATTGAACATATAGATTTAGCATATAGTTTGAGCATATAGAAAAGTGAGAGTGTAGATAAAGCGAGAGAGCAATTAGCCATGATGAGTAAAGAAGAATTTCTAAAAGAGCTTGGGGAGATTAATCCGGGCTACAATATGGAATTCATCGGCAAGGCCTACGACAAAGCGAAGGAACTTCATGAAGGACAGTTTCGCAGAAGTGGAGACCCTTATTTTACTCATCCCATTGCCGTGGCAATCATACTTGCACAGCTTGGAATGGACGATGAAACAATAGCGGGTGGTCTTCTCCACGACGTTGTTGAGGATACGAATTATACGAGAAACGTTCTTGTGTCGGATTTCGGAGAGGAAGTTGCGCTACTCGTTGACGGTGTCACAAAGCTCGGCTCAATCAAATTTGACACAAAGGAAGAAGCTCAAGCGGAGAACTTAAGAAAGATGTTCATGGCCATGTCAAAGGACATCCGAGTTCTCATAATCAAGCTCGCCGACAGACTCCACAATATGAGAACTGCAGAGTATTGGGATATCGAAAAGGCAAAAGAAAAATCCAGAGAGACATTAGATATATATGCGCCTCTCGCAGGACGACTCGGTATCTCATCCGTAAAGCAGGAGATGGAAGATCTCGCCTTGGAGTACCTCTATCCTGAGGATTTTAAGACGCTTTCTGCAAAAGTGAGCGAGACACGTGTGCAGCACGAGGCCTTTATAGGCGTAGTCATTGAAAAAATCAAAGCAGCCCTCGATCAAATGGGGATGCACTATGACATATACGGAAGATCAAAGCATCTCTACAGCATCTACAAGAAGATGGTTCTTCAGCATAAACAACTCGAAGAGATTTTTGATCTGACGGCAGTTCGAGTAATTGTTGATTCAGTAAAGGATTGCTATGCGGTTCTCGGTCAGGTCCATACAATGTGGAAACCGATACCGGGGCGTTTTAAGGATTATATAGCAATGCCGAAACCGAATATGTATCAGTCGCTCCATACGACTGTGCTAGGGGAAAACGGTGAGCCTTTTGAGATCCAGATAAGAACCTACGAGATGCATCGCGTGGCGGAATACGGTATCGCAGCGCATTGGAAGTACAAAGAAGGTCAAACCGACGGTAAAGAAAACGAAGAAGATATAAAACTCGCTTGGCTTAGGCAGGCTTTAGAATGGCAGCAGGAGTTAAAAGATCCACAGGAGTTCATGGAAACCCTAAAGATGGAACTATTTTCAAGCCAAGTATTCGTATTCACACCTAAGGGCGAGGTTATAGATCTTCCCTCAGGCGCGACACCGCTTGACTTTGCCTTCAAAATCCATACCGACGTAGGATGTAAATGCGTAGGCGCCAAAGTGAATGGAAAGATGGTTACGATTGATCACGTTCTGAACAACGGAGATATCGTAGAAATCGTAACATCATCCAAGTCGAGCGGGCCGACAAACGATTGGCTTAATATAGTCAAGAGTTCGACTGCCAAGGCCAAGATCAAACAGTGGCTTAGAAAAGCAAATCGCACGGAGGAAGTCGAAAGAGGACGTACTCAGCTAGAAAAATACGTCAAGAAAAAAGGCTATGATCCGCAGCTCGTAATGCGCGCCGCCAATATGAATAAGGCGATGAAGGAAATGGGCATCGCAAACGGCATGAATGAGCTGTACATTCAGGTGAGCAACAGTGGAACCGTTCTCAGTAAATATGCAGGCCTGCTCTTTAAGTATTTTGATGAAGAAGAGAAACTTGAACTTATCAAACAAGAAGAGAAAGAAAAGGCGCTTATCGCTGACGACAATAAGAGGAAGAAGGCAGCAGAGCATAGAAGGGATAATCCGGGCATCATAGTAAAGGGTGTGGATAACCCGATGGTGAGAATCGCGAGATGTTGTAACCCTGTACCCGGTGACAAGATTGTTGGATTTATTACAAAGGGAAGAGGTGTTTCTGTGCACAGGGCAGACTGCTCCAATATGAAAGCGCTTCCCGAGGAAGAATTGGCTCGCTTTATCGATGTCGATTGGGAAGACATCAAAGAGGGAAAAGCCTATGATGCCGATATCTGCATAGTAACAGCCGACAGAAAGAGGATGTTCTCCGACATCTCGAAGTGCTGCGAGGATATGGATATTCATATCTCAGGCGTAAACGCAAAGTCGGGAAAGGATGGTGCAGTTCACATCATACTCACGCTTTCTCTTTCGAGCACGCAGGAGATGCAGAAGGTGCTAAGAACTCTCAGAGGAGTCGAAGGCGTAACCGATGTATATAGAGCAAGGTCGTAACTTGCGCACGAGGTAAAAATGATAATAAAGAAATTTCATTCCGGCCCCTTGGCCGTAAACACATATGTTTCGCATGATGAAACAAAACATGGATTCATAGTCGATCCGGGCGGGTATGCCGAGCGCATCACAGAGTATATCGCTGAGGAAGGAATTATTCTTGACTATATAATCATAACTCATGGTCACTGTGATCATATCGGAGGTGTAGATGAGTTCAGAAATAAGTATCCGGATAGCAAGGTTGTGGCGGCAATTGATGAAAAGGATTTCCTTTTGGACGCTGACAAAAATTCATCGATTATGTTCTTTGGACATCCGCTTACCGTAAAGGCTGACATCTACGTTGCAGATGAGGAAGAAATAGTTCTGGGTAATACGACGCTCAAGTTTCTTTCTACCCCGGGTCATTCCCCGGGCGGCATGTGCATAGTCGCAAGCGAAGGAGATAACAAAGTCTGCTATAGCGGCGATACGCTATTTAAGCTTTCTGTCGGAAGGACAGACCTTTATGGCGGAGATATGGACGTGCTGGCGGATTCAATTATGAGTAAGCTTTATACTTTGCCGGACGAGACAATAGTTCTTCCTGGTCATATGTCTAGCACAACTATAGGTGAAGAGAAGAGGTATAACCCCTTTGTTCAGGATTCAGGTAAACAATTTTGAGAAAAAAGATCTCTTGATGGAACTCATTGACGAGTTTTTGCCAAAGAGCGCATACGAACTCGCAGACGAGTTTGCGGATCATACGGGCGAAAACGACACGCTGATATCGGTAAACAAAGAAGGATGCTCTGATATAAATGCCATCAAGAGAGAACTCTACAACACACTTTCAAAATATGTTGAGGAGACGCCGGACTGGGGAATACTCACAGGTGTGAGACCTGTAAAACTTGCGGGCGAGCTTATCGAGAAGAATGGACGAAGCATAGCGGAAAAGATCCTCAAAACCGATTATTTTATTTCCGACGAAAAAACAAAGCTCGCTCTTGATATCTATGAAGATCAAATCGCATCATGCGGATATCCGGAAGAAGAGAGTGTTTCGCTTTATATCGGGATCCCATTTTGTCCAACCAGATGTTCATACTGCGCATTTGCTTCGAATCAGGAAGACTACGGAGAAGTTAAAAAGTATCTTGATGCGCTATACCGCGAAATAGATTATGTGGCAGAAGAGATGCGTGAGGCCGCGCTTTATCCCGAGAGCATATATATAGGCGGAGGGACGCCAACTACACTTACATCGGAAGATATGACAATCCTTTTGAAACGCATTGCAGATTCCTTTGATCTTGCTAAGGTCAAGGAATATACGGTGGAAGCAGGAAGACCCGACACGATAGATGGGGAAAAACTCCTTGCCATAAAAGAATGCGGCGCGGACAGAATAAGCATAAATCCTCAGTCCATGAAAGCCGATACCATGAAGCTTATCGGTCGCGCACATGAGCCAGGGGACATAGAAAGGGCATTCACTGAAGCAAGAGAAATGGGCTTTAAAAGCATCAATATGGATTTGATTGCGGGACTTCCCGAAGAGACACTAACGGATTTCAGGGATTCTCTTAAGCGAATTCTGGAAATGGAACCTGAAAACATAACAGTACATTCGCTTGCGGTAAAACGTGCATCAAGACTGAAGGAAGAAGATCCTGATTTATACGTAAAGCAGTCGGAAGAAGTTCGCAAGATGGTGAAGACTGCGCTCTCTGAACTAAGCGAGGCAGGATATAAACCGTATTATCTCTACAGGCAGAAACATATGGCAGGAGCCTGCGAGAATATGGGATACGCAAAGCCCGGCACAGAAGGGCTCTACAACATACGAATTATGGATGAGCACCAGACTAACATAGCTCTCGGTGCAGGAGGGATATCAAAGATTTATTATCCAAATGAAAACAGACTCGAAAGAGTTGCAAACGTCACCAACTACAGAGAATACATAAATCGCATCGATGAGATGATTGAAAGAAAGAGAGAAGGTGTGTTCAATGCTTATTAAGACAGTAAAGGGAACTAAAGACATAATGCCAAATCAAGTGTATAGATGGCATTATGTTGAAAAACTCTTTAGAAATATTGCAGAAAGATATGGTTATAAAGAAATAAGGACACCTCTTTTTGAATATACGGAGCTCTTTTCCAGGGGCGTTGGAGATACCACGGATATAGTTCAAAAAGAAATGTACACATTTAACGACAATAAAGGACGCAGTCTGTCTTTGAAACCGGAGGGCACAGCTTCTGCAGTAAGGGCATTTCTTGAGAATAAGATTTATGCAGAACCACAGCCAACAAAACTCTATTATGAGACATCTTGCTATAGATATGAGGAACCTCAGAGTGGAAGACAAAGGGAATTCCACCAGTTTGGCGTGGAGATCTTTGGTGCGGAGAGCATGCTTGCAGATGCGGAAATCATTTCCCTTGCGGATGAATTTCTAAAGGAATGTGGAATTGAAGAGTTAAAGTTGAGGATAAACAGTGTTGGATGTCCTTCTTGCAGAGAAAAGTATAAAAGTGCTTTAAGAGATTATTTCAGACCACACCTTTCGAAGCTATGTGATACATGCAAGGTTAGATTTGAAAGAAATCCCATGAGAATTATTGACTGTAAATCTCCGCAGGATAAGGAATTGGCACTAGGGGCGCCCAGCATACTTAACTATCTCTGTGACGATTGCAAAGCTTCCTTCGATGAACTGAAGGAAAACCTTGATACACTTGGAATAGAATACGAGATAGATCCGACTATAGTGAGAGGGCTTGATTATTACACCAAAACTGCATTTGAATTTGTGACAGAAAAAATAGGTGCGCAAGGAACCGTCTGCGGAGGCGGAAGATACGATAACCTGATGTATGAAATCGGAGAGCAGGACGTGCCGGGCGTGGGCTTTGGTCTTGGAATAGAAAGACTCCTTCTCCTCATGGAAAACTGTGGAGTGGAAATACCCGAACCGGACGGAATGGATGCTCTGATTGTGGTATTAGGAGAGGAAGCAAGGACCATTGGTCTTAAGTTGACAAATGAACTTAGACAGAAAGGCCTTAAAGTTGAGATGGATCTCATGGAGAGAAACATCAAAGGACAGATGAAGCATGCCGACAGACTTGGCGTGAGATATGCCGTTGTAATTGGTGACGACGAGATACTTAACGGTGAAGCACAGGTAAGGGATATGCGAATCTCCGAACAGAAATCTGTCCCATTCCACAGACTTTATGAGGAGCTTAGCAAATAGAAACAAACTAAAGAAGTTTATGGATGCACGCGTATATATGTGAGCAGGAGGAATAATGTCAAAGCTAATTAAGAGAACGCATAAATGCGGAGAACTCAGAAAAGAAAATATCGGAGAAAAGATTAGCCTTAACGGATGGGTTGCCAAGCAGAGAAGCCTCGGAAGCCTTATATTCGTTGATTTAAGAGACAAAACAGGAATAACCCAAGTTGTCTTTGATGAAACAACAGAAAAGAATCTCTTTGAGCTTGCGGAGACACTTAAGAGCGAATTCGTGATCGGAGTAAGCGGAGAGGTTCGTGAGAGGAGCTCCAAGAACCCTGATCTTCCCACAGGAGATATTGAGGTTATGGCGCATGAACTCATTATCTATTCCGAATCGGACACTCCACCGATTTACGTCAAGGACGACGATAACGTTGACGATAATCTGAGACTTAAGTATAGATACCTGGACCTCAGAAAACAAAAAATGCAGAACATCTTCAAGACCAAACACGAGATAATGCAGGTTACAAGACGTTATTATTCTGAGAACGGATTTACAGAAGTAGAGACTCCGACCCTCATCAAGGCGACGCCAGAAGGTGCTAGAGATTACCTCGTTCCAAGCCGTGTAAACGAGGGTGCTTTCTATGCGCTTCCGCAGTCACCGCAGCTCTTTAAGCAGCTACTTATGGTGAGCGGCTTTGATAGATATTTTCAGATTGCAAGATGCTATAGGGATGAGGACCTAAGAGCGGACAGACAGCCTGAATTTACTCAAATTGACCTTGAAATGTCATTCTCGGACACGGACGATATACTTACGATGCAGGAAGGTTTTCTGAAGACCCTCTTTAAAGAAATCAAAGGAATTGACATTGAAGTACCGCTTAAGAGAATGACCTATGACGAGGCCATGGAGCGCTATGGTTCCGATAAGCCCGACCTAAGATTTGGATTTGAGCTACAGAAACTTAACGACGTTGTAGCAAGTTCGGAATTCAAGGTCTTTGAAGATGCGCTCGCTTCAGGTGGCGACGTGAGAGGAATCTGCATCGATGGAGGATCTTCAAAATTCAGCAGAAAAGATATCGATAAACTTACCGAGAATGCCAAGCACTACGGTGCCAAAGGCCTCATCTGGATAAGGATGGAGAAGGATGAAGAAGGGAATCCAATCAAGTCTTCCGTAAACAAATTCTTCTCACAGGAAAAACTTTCCGATATAGCAAAGGTGTTCGATGCAAAGGAAGGCGATTTGATCCTTATAGCTGCCGACAAACCAAAGGTTGTATTTGATACTCTTGGATTCCTTAGAAGGCATATAGCTGGCCAACTTGGACTTCTTGACGACAATAAGTATGAGCTTCTCTGGGTCGTCGATTTTCCGATGTTCGAAACAGACGAGGAGACAGGCGCACTTAAGGCGATGCACCATCCGTTTACACATCCAAAGGAATCGGATATTCCAATGCTCGATGTGGACCCGACTAAAGTCAAGGCAGATGCATACGACATTGTTATCAACGGTTATGAAGCTGGCGGAGGAAGTATTCGTATTCATGAGAGAGATCTTCAGGAAAAGATATTCGGCATCATGAAGATAAGTCCGGAGGACCAGGAACTCAAATTCGGATTCCTGCTTAATGCGTTTAAATACGGCGCGCCACCTCACGGAGGTCTGGCATACGGTCTCGACAGACTTGTAATGCTTTTAACCGGAGAATTGGATATAAGAAATGTGGTTGCTTTCCCGAAGAACCAAAAAGCGCAATGCCTGCTCTCGGGAGCTCCTGCACCTGTTGACGAACTGCAGCTTGTGGAACTGCATATTCAGGTGAGCCAAGATGAGTTAAAAGAAGAGTCAAAGAAAGAGCAAGAAGAGTAATCTGCGATGCCAATTGATTCCGAAGTTTCAAAAAGAAGAATAGGAATTATGGGAGGGACATTTGATCCCGTGCATTTTGGGCATACTTTGCTTGCCGAGGCGGCGCTTAACGAGGCTGGGCTTGATGAAGTAATCTTTATGCCCGCGTACATCCAGCCGTTCAAACGTGACAGGTATATAGCGGACAGTCGGGACAGATTAAGAATGCTCGAACTTGCGACTTCGTATGAAGAACGGTTTACGGTTTCCTCATGGGAACTTGAACAGGAGAATGTTTCATACACGTACGATACGATTGAAAGCTTTATTCAAAACAATCCCGATCAAAAGATATTCTTCATTATGGGGAGTGATGCCATGATGAAAATCGAGCGTTGGAAGCGTGGAAAGGAACTCCTTGGAATTTGCAACCTGGTTGTAGGCAAGAGAGAAGCAGGTGACAGAGTGCAATTGGAAGAACATGCAAAGCGACTAAGGGGAGCATTTGGGACAGAAATAATCATCCTGGAAAAACAAATGCGTCCTATAAGCTCCACGATGGTAAGGGAACGTATAACGGCCGGGAAACCCATTACGGATATGGTATCACCTTTGGTAGAGGATTATATTTACGAACATGAACTCTATATAAAATCAAAGGAGACAGAAAAGAGAATAGAAGAATGTTTCTTTGGAATGACCGAGAAGAGAAGACTTCATACGGAGAATGTAGTGAAAGTCGCAGCAGAACTCGCGCGACTGTACGGAGCAGATGAGAATAAGGCGAAACTCGCTGCCAAATGTCACGATTTTTTCAGGGGTAAGGATATTGAGGAGATTAACTCTCTCGTAAGGCATTACGGACTTTCCGAGAAATATATAGATAATCCAAATCTCGCACACGGGAAACTTGCTGCCGAGTTTTTGGAAAACGATCTTGGAACAGATGACAATGAAATAATAGATGCCGTGAGTTTTCACACCACGGGAAGAAGGGACATGTCTCTCATCGAAAAGATAGTTTTTATCGCCGACGCGATAGAAGCGAAAAGGGATTATCCGGGTGTGGAAGAGATTAGAGTGATGGCATATAAGGACATCGATAAGGCCTGCAAAATGTCTCTTGAAAGAACTATAGCGCACCTGCGTGAAACAGGAATTACGGAAGAGATGATAGACAGGGATACCATAGACGCTTATGAATATTTTAAAGAGCAAGAAAAGGAGAAATGAATGACAAGTAAAGAAATGGCCGACTTGGCTGTTACAACATTGGATGCAAAGAAGGGAAGAGACATCACTTTGATAGATATTGCAGAGAAATCCTCTTTTGCAGATTATCTTGTTTTGGCGACGGGCGGTTCGAACAGACAGGTGGCTGCTCTTACGGATGACGTTGAAGAAGCGTTTGCGAAGGAAGGTCAGTTTCCGAAGAGCATCGACGGAAAGAACGGAACCGGTTGGGTGCTTATGGATATGGGAGACGTTATCGTTAATATATTCGATCAGGACACGAGAGAAAAATACTCTATCGAAAAAGTTTGGGGCGATTGTCCGATAACAAGATATGCTGAAGAGCAGTAAATGTTATATAGAAAGTGCAACAGTGAAAGTGCAATGGGTATAAAAAACAATAGGTGACGTACAATGGAAAAAAGATACGATTTCAAAGAATTGGAGAAAAAATGGCAGAAGTATTGGGAAGAGAACAAGACATTCAAGACCGATACATGGGATTTTTCAAAACCTAAATACTATGTCCTTGACATGTTTCCTTATCCATCGGGAGAAGGTCTTCACGTAGGACATCCGGAAGGATATACTGCCACTGACGTGGTCTCGAGAATGAAGAGAATGCAGGGATTCAACGTTATGCATCCGATGGGTTTTGATGCATTTGGGCTTCCTGCCGAGCAGTATGCGCTGAAGACGGGACATCATCCTGCGGAATTTACTTATGCAAACGTTGATCATTTCAGGGAGCAGATTAAGACACTCGGTTTTTCATACGACTGGGATAGAGAGGTAAGTACCTGCGATCCCGATTATTATAAATGGACACAGTGGATCTTCCTCAAAATGTACGAGAAGGGTCTTGCTTATATTGCCGAGATGCCGGTTAACTGGTGTCCGGAGCTCGGTGCAGTTCTCGCAAACGAAGAGGTAATCGACGGAAAATCAGAGGTGGGTGGTTTCCCTGTTGTCAGAAAAAATATGAGACAGTGGGTCTTAAAGATTACAGAATACGCTGAAGAGCTCCTCGATGATTTGGACGAACTCGATTGGCCCGAATCGACAAAGGAGATGCAGAAGAACTGGATAGGTAAATCCATCGGCGCGGATGTAGTATTCAAAGTAAAGGACCATGACAAAGAATTCACGGTGTTTACGACGCGCTGCGACACCCTCTTTGGAGCAACTTACTGCGTAATGTCGCCGGAGCATCCATTTGTTTCAGAGATTATGACAGAAGAGCAGAGAGAAGAGGTCGAAGCATATCAGAAGGAATGTGCAACAAAGTCGGATCTTGAGAGAACTGATTTAAACAAGAATAAGACGGGTATATTCACGGGTGCGTATGCTATAAATCCGGTAAATGGAAAGGAAGTTCCGATTTGGATTTCAGACTATGTGCTTGCTTCATACGGAACAGGTGCCATCATGGCCGTTCCTGCGCACGACACGCGTGACTATGAATTTGCGAAGAAGTTCGGGCTCGAAATCATTCCGGTACTGGAAGGCGGAAACATCGAAGAGGAAGCATTCACGGGAGACGGAATACATATAAATTCGGATTGGCTAGACGGTCTCGACAAGCAGGAGGCTATAGATAAGATGGCTGATTGGCTTGAGGAAAATAAGCTTGGTGGAAAGAAGGTACAGTACAAGCTGAGAGATTGGCTCTTTTCAAGACAGCGTTATTGGGGTGAGCCTATTCCTATCATCCACATGGAAGACGGAACAATGCGTACTGTTGACGAACAGGATCTTCCTCTTGAACTTCCCGTTACCGATAATTATAAGCCGAGCGGTGACGGAGAATCTCCGCTTGCCAATTGTGAGGAGTGGCTGAATGTAGAAATAGACGGAATGAAGGGAAAGCGCGAGACCAATACAATGCCGCAGTGGGCGGGATCATGCTGGTATTATATGCGCTATCTCGATCCGCATAACGACAAGGCCCTTGCCGACAAGGAACTCTTGGACCATTGGCTTCCGGTTGACCTCTATGTAGGAGGGGCGGAGCACGCTGTTCTCCATCTTCTCTATTCGAGATTCTGGCACAAGGTACTCTACGATTGCGGAGTGGTATCGGTTAAGGAACCATATAAGAAACTTTTTCACCAGGGTATGATCCTTGGATCCAATGGCGAGAAAATGTCAAAGTCCAGAGGAAATGTTGTTAATCCGGATGAAGTTGTTTCCGAGTATGGTGCGGATGCGCTTAGGCTCTATGAAATGTTCATGGGACCACTTGAGGCTTCGCTTCCTTGGTCAAATGACGGGATTCCGAGCGCAAAGAAATGGCTCGACAGGGTATTCCGTATGGCCACTGACGAGGATATGATAACGGACGAGGAAACTCCGGAACTTGAGTATTCTTATAACTTCACTGTAAAGAAGGTTACTTCGGATATTGAGACGCTCAATTTTAACACGGCGATAAGCCAGATGATGATCTTTGTAAACGATGTGTATAAACTAGGCAAGGTTAACAAAGATATGGTGATTAATTTTGTCAAGATGTTAAGTACATTTGCGCCTCATCTCGGAGAGGAACTTTATAATACTTTGACGGGAGAAGAAACAGTCGCGTACGCCGAGTGGCCCACATATGATGAATCGAAGCTCAAACTCGATACCGTGGAGATAGTTGCTCAGATAAACGGAAAGGTAAAGACCAAGCTCGATGTTCCGGGTAATATGGATAAAGAAGCTTTCGAGAAGCATGTAATGGCGCTTCCGGAAGTTCAGGAACTCATTGAAGGGAAAGAGATTGTAAAGATTATTGCCGTGCCGGGAAGGCTCGTCAATATTGTAGTTAAATAAAGAGGTATTATGAGAGAGACAAAAAGAGATATTAAGAAAGAAAAAACAAAGAAAACGACTAAGAACACAAATACAAGAAAAGAAGCAAGTACAGAGGCAAAAGAAAGACCCTCGAGAGCCGGAAAGAAAAATGCCGTTAAAAGAAGCGAAGAAAGGGTGAGCGCCAAGGCTTCCAAGCGCAGGGCAAAAACGCCATCCAAGGCTGCAGGGGAAAGGAAACCAATTAAGAAGACGGGCAAGGCAAAGTCCGAAGAAAGAACTACCGTAAAACGTACTGCTGCGAGAACTTCCAAAACGGCCAATTCCGCAAAGCTTACTAAGGCACCAAAGCTTACAAACAAGGATTTGGGAGAACTTAAGATCTATCCGATTGGCGGACTAAACGAAATCGGAAAGAATATGACCGTGCTCGAGTACAATAATCAGTTTCTGATTATTGATTGCGGTATGTCCTTCCCTGAAGATGATATGTATGGAATCGATATCGTTATTCCGGATTTCTCTTTGATAGAGAAGAATGCAAAGAGACTCGTAGGACTTGTGGTAACCCATGGGCACGAAGATCATATAGGGGCTATACCTTATCTTCTCAAGAAGGTAAATGTTCCGATTTACGGAACCGCGATTACAATCGGATTGATTGAGAACAAGCTAAAAGAACATGGAATCAAGGGGGATATGCATGTCTTTGATGCCGGAGATGCTCTCAGACTTGGGGAATTCACGGTGGAGACGGTTCATACAACGCATTCTGTAGCCGATGCGGTTTGCTTCTATGTGACGACTCCTGCGGCGACGCTTTTCCATACGGGAGACTTTAAGGTTGACTATACGCCGATTGACGGAAAGCCTATAGATCTTCAGCACTATGCGGAGATAGGTGAGCGAGGCGTCGACATAATGCTGTCGGACAGCACCAATGCCACGAGAGCGGGATTCACAAAGTCCGAGCAGCATGTGGGAGAAGCTCTTGCAGGAATCTTCAGAAATGCCAAGGGAAGAATCATCATTGCAACATTCTCATCAAATATCAACAGAATCCAAAAGATAATTGACCTTACCGCAAAATACGGAAGACATTTCTCCGTATCGGGTAAAAGCATGGAAAAGGTAGTGACGCTTGCACAGGAACTCGGTTATCTCAAGATTCCGGATGGAGCCTTTGTTGATATGAATGCCATTGAGAACGAGAACGACAATAAGCTGGTTGTTATTACAACAGGCAGCCAGGGGGAACCCATGTCTGCTCTTGCAAGGATGGCAAATGACGAACATAAGTCGGTAAAGCTAAGAAAGGGCGATACCGTAATTCTTTCCTCAACTCCGGTTCCCGGAAATGAGAAGAGTGTTTCTAACGTAGTAAACAGGCTGTATCAAAAGGACGTAAACGTAATATATAACGAAGTCCTGGACATTCACGTATCGGGACACGCTTGTCAGGAAGAACTTAAACTCGTCCATACATTGATTAAGCCAAAGTTCTTTATGCCGGTTCATGGTGAGACAAGGCATCTCGCAGTCCATGCCGAACTCGCCAAGTCGCTCGGAATGAAGTCGGATAAGATATTCATTCTTGCAAACGGAGATGAACTTGCGGTAACAAAGAAAAAGGCCGTGATGTCCAAAAATATGGTCAGCGCAGATGATGTTTTGGTTGACGGACTTGGAATAGGAGATGTGGGCACATCCGTATTGAGGGAGAGAAAGCAGATGTCAACGGCAGGTCTCGTGGTAATAGCTGCCGCTTTGGACATGGATCGTGGCGTAATTATGTCAGGTCCCAAGCTAAAATCTCATGGTTTCATCTATGTAAAGGGAAATGACGAAATAATCTCGGAAGCCGAGCATTTGGCAGAAAAAGTAATTTTTGCCAAACTTGAGGCAGGAACAGATGATATTCAAGAGGTACAAGATGCCGTTAAGACAGAAATCAGGCGTTTCATTACAAAGAGAACCCAGAGAAGCCCGATAATAATGCCTTTGTTTATGGAAATTTAGCCGAATTTAGTGTATAATTGTAGGGTCGAATAGTGAGACAGTTCAAAGGAGAAAAACATGATCACAGCAAGCGATTTTAGAAAAGGAATGACTTTTGAAATCAACGGAGAACCGCATGTGGTTCTGGACTTTCAGCATGTAAAACCGGGCAAGGGCGCAGCCTTTGTGAGAACAAAGTACAGAAACATCCTAACCGGAGCAACTCGTGAGGAGGCCTTTAATCCGAGTGAAAAGTTTGAGAATGCACGCATAGAGACCAAGACAATGCAGTATCTCTATAACGACGGCGAGCTCTATTATTTCATGGATAAGGACAGCTATGAGCAGATTCCGCTATCGTATGAGCAGGTGGAGGATGCAATCAAATATCTCCGCGAGAACGATGAGGCTACAATCAAGTTCTTCAAGGAGCAGGCGTTCTTGGTTGAAGCTCCGAATTTTGTAAACCTAACTGTAGTTGAGACTGAGCCCGGAGTAAAGGGAGACACCGCTACCAACGTGACCAAGGCCGCCACGGTTGAGACCGGTGCTGTTGTTCAGGTTCCTATCTTCATAGAAGAAGGAGAGAAGATTCAGATTGACACCAGAAGCGGAGAATACCTTGGAAGGGCAAAGGAATAATCTTGAGACAGTTTTAACATGTTGTTTTATCGTATAAGGAACGCATTTTGCGTTCCTTTCTGCGTATCAATGAGGAAGTTATGAATAAGTTTAAAATTTTTCTTATCTTACTGCTTTTGATGGCGATAGCCGCGCTCGGAGGATATCAGTATTTTCTCGGAGGAATGAATGGACCGTATAAGGACGTGAATCCTGCCACTAGTCTTGTTGAGATAGATATACCTTCAGGTTCATCAACTGTTGGAATTGCAGAGATTCTTGTCAATAATGGAATTATCAAAGATGTTTTGCAATTCAGAGTTTTTTCGCGCTTCAATGATTATGACGGCAAGTATCAAGCAGGCCATTACAAACTGTCTCCGGGGATGACGACAAAGGAAATTGCAGACGCATTGTGTATGGGGCAGATAAGAGAACTGAGTTTTACAATTCCGGAAGGCTATACCACCGGAAAGATTGCGGATAAGCTCTCATTGGAAGGCCTCATAAACAAAGAACGCTTCTTGGATTTGGTCGTGAATGGTGATTATTCGGAATATGAATTTTTAAGTGGTGCAGTTGAAGGTCAGCATAGACTTGAGGGGTATCTTTTCCCCGAAACATACTTCTTGTCTGAGGACGCAACAGAAGAAGATTTCATAAGAGTAATGCTGGATCACTTTGGTGAGATTTGGGATAAGTATAAGGATAGAGCATCTGATCTTGGACTTTCCACCAATGATGTCATAACGATGGCCTCTCTTATAGAGAGAGAGGCAGCCATTCCTGAGGAGAGGCCTCTTGTATCAAGCGTAATATATAATAGATTGGAAGAAGGCATGCCGCTTCAGATGGATGCAAGCCTTGACTTCTTGCTTGAGCTTATGGGAGACAATCACCAATACATTACTTTTGACGATATGGCAATCGATTCTCCTTACAATACATACCAGAATCCGGGACTTCCGCCTGGACCAATTGCCTGCCCGGGAGAAATGTGCATAGAGGCAGCTCTATATCCCGCGGAAACCAATTATCTGTACTATGTAAAAACCACAGACCAAGGGTGGGGAATGACATTCTGCGAAACTTATGAAGAATTCTTGGTAGCCAAGGAAGCCTGGGAAGCGACAATAGAAGAAGATGACGGAGATTGATTTTAGAAACATAGCGGAGGCGGATCACGTTCCGATTATAAGAAGGGATACCGAAGAGTATCTTAGGCGCTTTATATCAAAAAACAAGATTAAACATGTCCTGGAGTATGGAACTGCAATAGGGTATTCAGCGTATTTCTTTTCTGAAATCTGTAAATGCAAAGCCGTCTTCTCCGTAGAAAAAGACGAGTATGCTTTTGAAATAGCAAAGAGAAATTTAGGCATGCTTGATTCGTTGGAAAGAATACATCTAATCAAAGGAGATGCGCTTAGGGTTACTAAAATGATTATCGAAGAATCGAATGCAGCCTTTGATCTTATCTTTATTGACGGAGGAAAGAGCCACTATCTTGAACTTATACAAGAGGCGATGAAACTCTGTAAAGTAGGAGGTTATATCCTAAGCGATGATATCTGGCAAAGAGGGCTTACCAAAATGGATCCGAATGCAGTAGCGAGAAAGCATCGCACAAGTATGAGAAATATGCAGGAGTATCTTGAGTACATCTGCAATACCTCAGAACTTGAGACGGAAATTTTTGATGTGGGAGACGGACTTGCGGAAAGCAAGTATATCGGAAGAAATGGATAGACTAGAACTTTTGGCTCCTGCGGGAGACCTTGAAAAACTTAAGGTGGCGATTATCTACGGTGCTGATGCCGTCTATTTTGGCGGCGAAGATTTCAGTCTTCGCGCAGGTGCCGGAGGTCTTGGCATAGAAGAAATGAAGGAAGGTCTCGCCTTTGCTCACGAACGCGGAAAGAAATGCTATCTAACGATAAATATATACGCACATAACGAGGATATTGAACCGCTATATGCGTATTTGAATACGATAAAAGACCTTCCTCTTGACGGAATCCTTGTTTCCGATCCCGGAATAATGATGATGGTAAGAGAAGTAATTCCAAATGCTGAGATACATTTATCCACACAGGCCAATCTTACCAATTCAAA
>JAGAFN010000089.1 GCA_017612585.1 Bacillota bacterium
CAAGAGCGAAATCATGAATATCATTGGTGATATTGAGGGCAAGAATTGTATTATAATCGATGACATGATTGATACTGCCGGAACAATCACCAATGCCGCAAATGCTATTAGCGAGATGGGAGCAAAGAGCGTATATGCGGCGGCAACGCATCCTGTTCTTTCCGGACCTGCAATTGAAAGACTTGATCAGTCCGCAATAGGTGAAGTGGTCCTCTTAAATACGCTTCTCGTACCGGAAGAGCATCGACTTGAGAAGATGACGTTCCTTTCGGTAGCGCCGCTATTTGCGGAGGCGATGACAAGAGTATTTACTAACGTATCAATCAGCAAGCTCTTTGACACGGAAAAATAAAACCAAAAGGAATAAAATAAGATAATATGTACGCAATCATCGGTCTTGGAAACCCGGGAAGAGAATATGAAAACACAAGACATAATATGGGTTTCAAGGCCCTTGATGTTTTGGCGCAAAAAACGGAAACTAAAATCGAAAAGATAAAGTTTAGATCGCTTGTAGGCGAGGCTATGATTGCGGGTCAGAAGGTTATTCTCGTTAAACCTCAGACATTTATGAACAACAGCGGGATCGCCGTGAGAGAGGTCATGGAGTATTACAAGATAGAAGAGGAAAACCTTCTTGTGATTTACGATGACGCGGACCTAGAAGAAGGAACTATCAGAATAAGGCCGTTTGGAAGCTCCGGATCGCATAACGGAATGAAATCCGTCATATATCATTTGTATTCCGATAGATTTCCGAGAATCAGAATAGGTATTGGAAAACCGGTGTACGATATGATTAATTTTGTCACCGGAGGAATTCCAAAGGAAAAGATGGAGGAGTTCTCGGAAGCCTGGGAGAAGGCGGCTGATGCAGCGATATGCTTTGTGGAAAGTGGTATTGTAGCTGCCATGAATAAATATAATCCATCAAAAAAGAAGAAAGAGGAAAAGCCTGTTGAAGAGAGTTAGTATCACGGGGGTATCGGGGAGCAATTCGGCTTTCGTGATATCTGACCTCTTGAAAAAGAATAGACAGTGCTTGATTGTGGTTTCAGGAAGGAATCGCGCAGAGAAACTTGCTGCGGACCTTTCTTTTTTTAGTGAGAGAAGAATACTGATCATACCGACGGAGGACGATGTATTCTTCCGCTATGATGCAAAGAATAACGACAAAGAAGTTGAAAGGACTCGTGTGCTTAAGAGTCTTCTCGAGGATAAAGAGTCGGTTGTGATAGTACCTGCATCGTCAGCGGTTAGAAGGCTTCCTCCACACAATCTGTTCTTGGGACGAGGAATAAGTCTAAAGCGAGGTGAAAGTGTTGAGCTTGAGGCTATCAAGGAATCCCTTGTTGAAATGGGATATGAGAGGGCGGATCTTGCGGAGTTCCCCGGACGATTTGCATCAAGGGGCGGAATACTTGACATCTATCCGCTTGATGCCGATGAGCCGTACAGAATAGAATTTTTTGATACGGAGGTTGACAGCATTAGGACCTTTGATCCTGAGTCGCAGAGGAGCACAGGCACTCTCGCTTCTGTTTCTATAAATCCCATGAATCTAATGTCCGATCAGGGAATCGAAGATTATCTAAAGGGGGAGCGGCCGGATATTGAACATATATGGGACTATATGATAGATGGTATTTGCGTAGTCGATGACCCGGACAGAATAAGGGGGCATCTCGAACTCACAGAGAAAGAAGCCTTTAACGATTTTGACATCATGCTCGAACGCGGTGAGGTGAGTAAGGGAGATGAAAAGTATATTGTCGGAAGAGAAGAACTTATAACGCTCTACCAGTCGGAAGAAATATACTTTCTTCAGCCATTCGCAAAAACCCACCCCGAAGAAATAGTGCTTACTGATAATTATTCTTTGTCGGCGAGACCGGTGATGAGCTATAATGGTCATCTTGATGTACTCGCAAAAGATATACGTTCATATATTGCGGATGGATATGAAGTTACACTCTCGGCATCGTCGGAGGGAAGGGAACGCTCGCTCAGAGAATTCCTGCGCGATAATGAAGTGGATGCATTGGTAAAGATAAGGCGAGGCACACTGTCGTCGGGCATGGTGCTTCCGGATAAAAAACTTGCCTTTATAAGCGAGAGCAATATTTTTAACGACACTCGCATTCCGAAAAAAAGAAAACATCCAAAAGGAAGAAAGCTTGAGACATTTGCTGAACTAAAAACTGGTGACTATGTTGTGCACGATAATCACGGCATAGGGATCTTTATCGGTATCGAGGAGCTCAAGAACCAGGGCGAAATCAGAGATTACATCAAAATCAAATACGCGGGTCACGGGATGTTATATGTGCCTGTAGATCAGATGGACGTCGTTCAGAAATACATTGGTTCAGAAGGAGCCGCTCCTAAGCTTAACAAGCTCGGAAGCGAGGAGTGGAAGAGAACAAAGGCAAGAGCTAGAGCTGCAGTCGCGGAGATGACGGACGAACTCGTTGAGTTATATGCGAGGCGGAAGGCTGAGAAGGGATATGCCTTTTCTCCGGACACCGTTTGGCAACAGGAGTTTGAGGAAGACTTCCCGTATGAAGAAACTGAAGACCAACTCAAATCGGTTGCCGAAATAAAAGCAGATATGGAAGACGAAGAACCGATGGATAGACTCCTCTGCGGAGACGTCGGTTATGGTAAGACAGAGGTTGCCGCAAGGGCTATATTCAAATGTCTGGTCGAGGGCAAACAGGCTGCCGTTCTCGTTCCTACTACAATACTTGCGAGCCAGCACTATGAAACACTAAAAGAAAGATTCAAAAACTATCCTTTTAAGATAGATATGCTTTCACGTTTCAGAAGCGATAAGGAGCAGGATAAGATTGTAGATGCTCTATCAGAGGGAAAGGTTGACCTCATAATAGGTACGCATAGATTGCTTTCCAAGGATGTGAAATTTGATGACCTTGGACTCCTTGTCGTTGATGAAGAACAGAGATTTGGCGTTGCCCACAAGGAAAAGATAAAGAGTCTGAGAGTTGGTGTCGACGTATTAACATTATCGGCAACTCCGATTCCGAGAACTCTAAATATGTCGCTTACAGGAATACGCGATATGAGTTTGATAACGGAGCCGCCCGAAGAAAGATACCCCGTGCAGACATATGTGCTTGAGCAGGACGATGTGCTTATAAGAGAGGTTATAAACCGAGAACTCGATAGAGGCGGCCAGGTGTTTTTGGTCTTTAACAGAGTGCGAGGAATTATTTCCGTCGCGGATAAGATAAGAAGTCTCGTTCCGGATGCAGAAGTTGCCGTTGCACATGGGCAGATGAGCGAAGGCACGCTTGAATCCGTAATGCGTAAATTTATAGTTGGAGATATCAACGTCCTTGTTGCCACCACGATAATTGAGTCCGGGCTCGATATTCCGAATGCAAATACTATGGTTGTTCTCGATGCGGATAAATGCGGACTCGCACAGCTATATCAGCTTAGAGGCCGTGTGGGTAGATCCAATAGGATGGCTTATGCATATCTTATGTATCAGAAGGACAAAGTTCTTACGGAACTTTCGGAAAAGCGACTGAGAGCTATAAAAGAGTTTACCGAGTTCGGCGCGGGATTTAAAATTGCAATGCGCGATATGGAACTCCGCGGCGCAGGAAACATACTCGGTGCGGAGCAGAGCGGACATATGATGAACGTGGGTTATGAACTCTATATGAGGCTCGTCGACGAAGCAGCAAGAAAGGCTCGCGGTGAATTCATACCGGAGAAGACACAAGATGTTTCTGTGGAGATTAAGTGTACCGCCAACATCCCATCGTGGTATATAGAAAACGAAATCATGAAGCTCGCCATGTACAAGAAAATAGCGGACATTGATTCTCAAGAAGATATGAGCGACTGCCTGGATGAATTGATAGATAGATTTGGAGAGGTACCAAAGGAAACGAATAACCTCCTAAAGATATCTCTTATTAGGACACTTGCTACCAAGGCCTTTGTCGAAAAAGTCTATGAGCAAAATGGAAAGATTTATATTCCCATTTCAAGCGAGACCAGTATTAGCGCCTACGATGTATTCAAGATGAACGAGCAATATGAGAACAGAGTATTCTATCATGAAGGAAGGGGATCATACATCTCTTATGCTATTCCTCCGAGAGATTACAAGGCGGATAAACTCGATATGGCGATAGGGATTCTTTCTATTCTTCGCGAGGGGCAGAAGGAACGCGCGACTGTGGGAAACGAGTAATATTTGTGATATAATGTGCTGTCAAACTATAAAGGGGATTAGAGTAGCGCAGAGGACAGAGAATGGAAGAAATCAAAAAGACAACATCAAGCGGCAAGACTATGATAAAAGGCGCGGCGATTATCAGCGGTGCCGGTATTGTCGTTAAAATAATAGGTGCATTCTTTAGAATCCCGCTTACAAACTGGATAGGTGAACTTGGCATGTCATACTACCAGGTTGCATATACTATTTATTCGGCTCTTCTAGTCATGTCTACAGCGGGATTTCCGGTTGCCCTTTCGAGAATGGTGTCGGAGAACCTGGCCGTGGGAAGAAACAGGAATGCCCACAAGATTTTTAATGTTTTCTTGGTTCTCATGGCGAGCATTGGTCTTATTTTTGCTGCAGTATGTTTCTTTGGGGCGGAGAGCCTTAGCACATACATAGGGAATCCGCTTGCAGCAAAGGCTGTAAGGTCGATTGCTCCCGCGATTTTAATCGTATCTATTTTGTCGGCATATAGGGGATATTTCCAGGGAAGACAGAACATGAATCCTACTGCTCTTACGGAAATCTTGGAGCAGATTGTAAGGGTGATATTTGGATTGGTGCTTACGGGGATATTCATAAAGAAGAGTCTCGAAAGCGCTGCGGCAGGTGCCGCCTTTGGCGCGACGGCAGGCGCCATAGCCGCACTAGGATTTATAGTATTCATCTATATACTCCATAAGAAAAATATACAAAAGAGTCTCGCGCGCGGTGATCAATCATGCGACGATACCGGGAAGATAATCAAAAAGATTATGATGATAGCAATTCCGATTATGATCGGTGCCGAGGTTCTTCCTATTATGAACAGCCTGGATATGGTTATCGTCTTAAGGAGACTTCAGGCTACAGGTTGGACTCAGCAAGAAGCACAGTCGCTATATGCCGTGATAAGCGCATTTTGTAGTACGCTTATTGGGCTTCCAAACATATTTATTCAGTCTATTGCGATAAGCATTGTTCCTGCAATTGCCGGAGCGGTCGCACGTAAGAATTTGGCCGACACGGAAGAAAACGTTTCGCTTGGATTTAAACTTACCATGTTTATAGCTGCGCCATGTGCGTTCGGAATGTTCTTCCTTGCAAGACCAATTCTTTATCTTATGTATCCAATGAGACTTGAGGGAGCCGAGACTGCGGTTGTTCCGCTGATGGTTCTTTCTTTGAGTATTATTTTTATGGCTATATATAATACGAGCACAGGTGTACTCCAGGCTGTAAACAAGCAGTGGCTTCCTGTAGTTTATCTTGTGATAGGTGTGCTCGTTAAGATTCCGATTTCGTTTATAACTGTGGGGATCAGGTCACTCAATATAAGAGGTACATGTGCAAGCACTGTAATAGCTTTTGCTATTGCCGCGGTTCTAAATACTATTGCAGTAGAACGGAGTACGGGAGTCAAGATTGATTTGAAAGTATTTGTAAAGCCAATAGTGACATCCATCGCCATGGGACTTTCTGCGCTGGCTACTCAAAAGCTTCTTGCGCTTGTGATCGGAGGAAGAATCGCAACCGTTCTGGCTGTGCTTATAGGTGTGATCATCTATGTAGTCTTTGTTATTGCGTTCAGGGTTATAAGCCCTCAGGATATGAGGATGCTTCCAAAGGGAGATAAGATGAATGCTCTGATAGGAAGATTTGTCAGGTGGGAAGAGTAGGGAAAAGATTTGATAGACACAAGTAGTTTAAAAGAGGAATATGCATATCTTTACGAGGATTCCGAGACTGATGGGCAAGCAATAGAACGATTCATTGAGCTAGTTGGAGTTCTTCGTAAACTTTGTCCGTGGGACAAGGAGCAAACGCACGAGTCAATACGTCGCGGAATGATTGAAGAAGCATATGAAGTCGTAGAGGCGATTAACAATAAGGATTTTGAAAACCTTAGAGAGGAACTCGGCGACGTCCTGCTTCAGGTTGTATTCCATGCCGGTCTCACAGAGGAAGAGGGCGAGTTTGATTTCAAGGATATAGTCAACGCGGAATGTGAAAAAATGATACGCAGACACCCCCATGTTTTTTCGGACGGAGAGGCAAAAACAGTTGACAAAGTCCTTGAAAAATGGGAGAATATTAAGAGCAAAGAGCACGGAAACATCGCACATACAGAGCGTATAAAGGATGTTCCGAAAGCACTTCCTGCACTGACGAGAAGTGAGAAAGTTCAGAAGCGAGCTGCGGATGCCGGTTTCGACTGGGACGATATCGCAGGACCTATTGCGAAAGTTGGTGAGGAACTTCAGGAGTTCTGTGATGCAAGAGATCAAAATGATTTTTCCTGCATGCAAGAAGAACTGGGGGATTTGCTCTTTTCTGTTGTCAACCTTGCACGTATGGCAAAGATTGATCCGGAAGAGAGTTTGAACCGAGCAACGGAAAAGTTTATTGAACGCTTTGCTATGTTGGAGATGAGAGCTAACGAATCAGGTAAACGTCTTGATGACATGAGCCTGGAAGAAATGGATGCTCTATGGAATCAAGTTAAAGAAACATCGTGCTGAGATTTAAGGAGGATTTACGATGAATAAAGCTGAATTGGTTGCTGAAGTTGCAAAGAAGACTGGCTTCACTAAGAAGGATGCAGAAACTGCTATTAACGCTTTCCTTGAGACTGTTGAGAAACAGCTTGTAAAGGGCGACAAGGTACAGTTGATTGGATTTGGTACTTTCGAAACAAGAAAGAGAAAGGCTAGAGAAGGCCGCAACCCACGTAAGCCGGAAGAAACAATTAAGATTGCTGCTTCAAAGGCTCCTGTATTCAAGGCTGGTAAGGCTCTTAAGGATGCAGTTAACAAGACCAAGAAATAAGCATCGGAAAATACAAAAACAGCTCTTCGGAGCTGTTTTTTATTTCTCGCGATTTGTGTTATATTATTTGAGGTGACACTGACGGGTTGGATATGATACAAGTATTACAATTGAGTGTTGCCAAATATAATACGTTGGCTAAATAAGCCCCGTTGTAAATTAATTGTTGGTACTAAAATGAGACTAGACAAATTCTTGAAAAACTCCAGAATAATTAAACGTCGCACGGTTGCCAAAGAGGCATGTGACGGCGGCCGCGTTTACGTGAATGGGAGAGTTGCAAAACCGGGAACCGAACTTGAGGTGGGAGACAAGATTTATATCGAATTCGGAACTGGAAGCGTAACATGCATCGTGAAAGCTCTGATAGATTCTGCAAAGAAGGACGACGCTTCTTCGATGTATGAAATAGTGAACGAATAGATATGTGATTGTCAGGATTCTTTTATTTGGATTCGATTACAGATTTTTTTGATGATATGAATGACAGAATATTTATTGCAACATTTTCAAAGGGTGCGATTGGCGTCGCAAAAGAATTTGGATTAGGGCTCGAGATTAACGATCTCTGCATATCTTCCAATTTGAATCCGGAAAACAGAGAATGGGTAATTGCTCGCATCAAAAAAGAAATCGCGGCAGTATACGGGGAAGAATGGTTCACTGAAGATAAGTCCGTTAGACGCAAGGTGTTTTTTCACGGACCATTTACAGAACTCACGCCGGCGGCGATAGACAATAGGGCTATTGCTCTTATTGAGGAACGCTATCGAGAGACATTGGATATTGCGGATGAGTTTGGCATAAAGGATATTGTTCTTCACGATGGATATATTCCGCTAATGTATCAGAAGTCTTGGCATATAAAAAAGTCGGTTGACTTTTGGAATCAATTTTTGGATTCGGTTAGTGAGAGTTATACTTTTTATATAGAAAATGTTTTTGACGATGAGCCATATATGCTGACGGAGATTGTTGATGAGGTCTGCAGGAAGAATTTTAAGATATGTCTGGATGTCGGCCACGCCAACTGCATGACAAAAGGCATCGCAGTTGAGGATTGGATGTCAACAATGGGAAATAGAATAGGGCATCTTCACCTACACAATAACGATGGTTCCGGTGATCAGCACAATGCATTCTCCGAAGGAAGTCTCGATATGGCCTCGCTCCTCAAAGTCTGTGTCCCCAATTGCTGTAAAAATGCCACTCTTACCATCGAGAGCAGGGACGCCATTCAGGATGCAAAATTTTTTCAAAAACTCCTCTAAAAACGCAGAAATTTCAATTGACATGGGTATATGTGCGTGATACAATGATTGAGCTGTCACTCCTTTGGCGTGCCAGCAATTAGAACCTAGAAAACCTCATAGTATAGAAAAAGTCAAAGAAAAAATGACTATGCAGAAGACTAGAAATGGTTAGATTGTATGGTCCCAAAAAGACAATTTCTTAAACAGTAATTCTAGATAAGAATTAATAAGC
>JAGAFN010000009.1 GCA_017612585.1 Bacillota bacterium
AAATGTTGAGTTGCCGCTGTTTTTTGGGTAGGATAAAGGTAGAAGATGTGAAAGGCGTAGAGTCTAGAAAACTACGGAATAACTGCAGCGAGTGTTGAGAACTGCAGTGAGTGTTGCGAATTGCAGCGAGTGTTGCGAACTGCAGCGAGCGTTGCGAACTGCAGCGAGCGTTGAGAATTGCAGCGAGCGTTGAGAATTGAAGCGAGTATTTGAAGATGACGGAAAAACTGGTTACAGATGCTATTATTAAGAATATACTGGGCGGATCGAGAAATGCTGATTCCGACAAAAGGGATTATGGGGAACTCTTGATATTTGCCGGTAAAGACGGTATGGCAGGGGCTGCCATTATGACCGCTCTGGCAGCACTTAGAAGCGGAACGGGACTTGTAAAGGTGGTTACGCCCAAGACTAATTACCCGAGCCTGCAGCAGGCGCTCCCTGAGGCAATATGTGTTTCTGAAGATGATGTGCTTGAGAATATAAGGCATTGCACGGCAATAGTCATTGGACCGGGCATGGGGGCCTCTACGCATACGGCAAATATAATCAAATTCGTAATAGAAGAACTGGTAAATCTGGGACGATCTGTTCCTGTTCTAATAGATGCTGACGGGCTTAACACAATAGCCGAAAGTGAAGAGTTGAAGAAGATGATTCTTATGAGGAATCAAGGTATTGGGAAGGCTAAAAGCGATATGGAAATAGTCGGCTCGGCTGTAAAAGGTAAGATTGATATTGTCATAACTCCACATAACCGCGAGGCAGGGAGACTCCTGGGGTGCGCACCAATCGAGTCAGAGAATCGTGAGAAGGCTTGCGTGGCACTCGCAGAAATCATGGATTGTACGGCACTTCTAAAGGGAGCCGGAACACTGGTTTATAAAAACGGAAGCGATATCATCTGGAAAAACACCACAGGGAACCCCGGCATGGCAACCGCAGGATCAGGAGATGTTCTTAGTGGGGTTATAGGAGGGCTTATGGCCCAAGGTGTAGGTGCTGAAAATGCTGCAATTTCCGGTGCGTATATCCATGGTCTGGCGGGTGATGTTGTGGCCGAAAGTATAGGGGAGAGATCCGTCATAGCATCTGACATACTTGTGACTCTGCCTGCGGTTTTCAAACGCCTATAAACGTGTAAATTTCTTGCGAAAAAAGCGATTCTGGCATATAATTAACTTGGGATGGGAGGCGTTCAAATATGCCGGAAAAGAACTTGGACACCAGCTTTAAAAGAAAAGTTTTTGATACCATACAGATTGGCAAAGAAACCGATAAAATTAGTCGGTCGTTTGACTTTATAATTGTAGCGGTCATCATAGTGAACATAGTTGCGATGTTCCTTGAAACTTTTGAAGAGCTCTCGGAGTATCACGGTATGTTCAGGATGATTGAGATAGTAACCGTGATTCTTTTTATTCTTGAATACGTGCTGAGAATCTGGACAGCGCAGTATCTCTATCCGGACGAAGGAAAGGGGAAGGCCATCTGGAGTTTCATCACTTCGTTTGAAGGAATCGTTGAGCTCTGCACTATCTTGCCGTTCTTCTTCCTCTCGGGATTCGTGGTATTCAGAATGCTGCGAGTGGTTAGGATACTGAACCTGTTCAGAATAAATGCCAATACGGATTCTTTCCACGTAATCAAAACAGTACTTTACGAAAAGAGAAACCAGCTTCTCTCATCGCTATTTATTATCTTTGTGCTCATGCTTTCGGCATCGCTCTTCATGTACAGTGCGGAGCATAAGGCACAGCCGGAACTCTTCAAAAACGCATTCTCGGGAATGTGGTATACATTCTCTACGATACTCACTATCGGGTACGGGGATATAAGCCCCATAACGATTGTCGGAAAAATCATGGGTGTACTTATAGGCTTCCTGGGTGTGGGGCTCGTTGCAATTCCGACAGGTATTATCTCTGCCGGATTTGTAGAACAATATACACAGACTCAGAACAGCAGGACGAGTCTTGATAATATAAATCTCCATACGGTAATTGTGGATGTTGACAGCAGCTGGATTGGATATGCCGTTCATGAGATGAAAGATTACTTTGGTGTAGTGGTATTGCTTGCCAAGCGCGGGAGTGCGATGATTACACCGAACGAGGACTATCACGTAGAACTTGGCGACAAAGTGGTTGTTTATTATGAGTAGGCACAGCCTGCCAAATGATAGATTGTATTAAGAAAGTATTAGGAATGTAACTCAGGAAGATGGAGGTAATCGATGTTTGTAGATAACAAAATCTATATGGGACTCGACGGAGACGGAAATCGTGTTTATTTGGATCTCGGAATGGCCAATAGGCACGGTCTTATCGCGGGTGCAACGGGTACAGGTAAAACTATCACGATGAAGTGCATGGCGGAATCATTTGCCGATGCGGGGGTTCCTGTTTTTCTCTGCGACGTCAAAGGCGACGTTTCCGGAATCTGCGAGCCGGGCGAGCAGAACGAGGGAATGGAAAAGCGTATCGATAGATTCGGAATTCGAGATGAGTTTAGATACAAAGGATATGCCACGACATTCTGGGATATCTATGGCGAAAAGGGACATCCGATTAGAGCGACTGTGTCAGATATGGGACCGGAGCTCCTTGCGAGAATCCTTAATCTCACCGAAGCACAGGAGGGTGTGCTCAATATCATCTTCAGAATTGCGGACGATAACGGTCTTCTCTTGATAGACCTAAAGGACCTTCGTGCAATGGTCAACTATGTTGGCGAGCATAAGGATGAATATATTCTGGAATACGGAAACATTGCCAAGCAGTCACTGGGCGGAATCGTTAGAGCCATCCTTCCGATTGAGGACCAAGGAGGCACACTGTTCTTTGGCGAACCGGATCTCGATATCATGGATTGGATTAGAACGGACTACAACGGAAAAGGTATGATTAACGTCCTCGATTCGGTTAGGCTCGTAAACAATCCTAAGCTTTATGCCATATTCCTCCTCTGGATGATGGCTGAGCTGTTTGAGAAGCTTCCGGAAGTTGGAGATCCTGAGAAACCAAAACTCGTATTCTTCTTTGATGAGGCGCACTTCCTCTTTACGGATATGCCGAGCGTATTTGTTCAGAAGATTGAGCAGATGGTTAAGCTCATAAGATCAAAGGGAGTAGGCGTGTACTTTGTTACGCAGAATCCTGCCGACATTCCTGATAGCGTTCTCGCTCAGCTCAGCAACAAGGTTCAGCATGCGCTTAGGGCATATACTCCTGCAGAGCAGAAGGCGATCAGGGCTGCGGCTCAGTCATACAGAGTTAATCCAGACTTTGACACGGAGCAGGCGATTACAGAGCTTGGAGTAGGTGAGGCAATTACATCATTCCTCGACACGGAAGGTATTCCTACCATGGTTCAGAAGACCAAGATAATCTGCCCGCAGAGCAAGATGGCTGCTGCGGAAGAGTCGAGCAGACAGAGTATGATGAGCCAGGACGGAATGAATAAATACGACAGCATGGTGGATAACGAATCCGCATTTGAAGTGCTCTCTGAGCAGGCTGCGATATCTGCGGAGCAAGCGAGACTCGATGCCGAGAGAGAAGCCTTTGAAAAGGAGAAGGCGGAGTATGCCCTGGCTCAGCAGAAGGAAGCCGAGAAGGCGGAGAAAGAGGCCCAAAAGGCTGCAGAGAAGGCGCATAAGGAAGCTGTGAAGGCTGCGGAGAAGGCCGAGAGAGAAGCACAAAAGGCTGCCGAAAAACAGCAGCGTGACAGAGAGCGTCAGGCGTCGACGGCTGCTGGAAGCGTTGGA
The DNA here is from genome assembly GCA_017612585.1 of Bacillota bacterium. Lineage (GTDB taxonomy): Bacteria > Bacillota > Clostridia > Peptostreptococcales > Anaerovoracaceae > Eubacterium_B. Next base: position 3,770 of record JAGAFN010000009.1, read on the forward strand.
GGAACAATAGGAAGAGAGGTAGGTAAAGCTCTCGGAAGTACCTTTGGCAGCATAGGAAAGAAGGTGGGCGGGAACCTTGGAGCAACGCTCGGAAGAGGGTTCTTCAAGAATCTGATTAGCAAGAAATAAATCTGAGTTTTGGATAACAACAGGACCAAGGAAGAAAAGGAAAAAGTTAGAGAAGCAAAGACAAGAGGCTAAGTAAAAGAGAAAAGAAGAAATAACATGGAAGAAAAAAGAGAAGACAAACTGAATGAGAATAGGGATGAAAACCTTACTCTCAACAAAAGAAGATGGAAGGATTCCGGAGAATTCAAAATCGGTCTGACAATATTTATTGCCGGTGCTCTTCTCATACTCTTCTACCAGATGGTTGCACATTACAGCGGATTCAAAAACGGATTAACGTCTCTCATCAGAATTATATCGCCGTTCATCTATGGATTTGTAATGGCGTATCTTTTGTCGCCGGTTTACAACCTGATAATTAAAAGGTTATATCCATTACTTAGTAAAAGAGAGAAAATCAAAAGCAAAACAGCGCTCACTATATCGAGAGTCATAGCGTCAGTCGTTTCGATCCTTCTTCTTGTCGGTGTGGTCGGCGGTATGGTCGCGCTTGTTGTTCCTCAATTGTTTGAGAGTGTAAGTAGAATCAGCGATACGCTTCCGAGTGCGTTTAACAGGTTTGTGGCATGGGTAGAGAAATACACAACAAATATGGGGAACCAAGACTTGGCGGCACAGATTGAAGAAGCTGTCGAAAGCTTGAGGAAGAATGTAATGACATGGGTGCAGGATATAATTCTTCCGGGAGTGGGGACATTGGTTCAGCGAGTATCCACGAGCGTGCTTCTTACACTTAGAAGAATGCTTAATATGGTACTGGGTCTCGTCGCTTGCGTTTACTTTCTTAACGGAAAAGAAAGATTCAAGGCGCAGATTCACAAGATGGTGCTTGCGCTTGCGAATCCCAAGATGTCAAAGGAACTCGACGACTTCGTGGAGTATAGCAATAAGACATTTGGAGGATTTATAAATGGAAAGGTTATAGACTCTCTTATCATCGGAGTTATATGCTTCATAGCGATGACGATTTTTGGATGGCCTTATCCGATTTTGATAAGCACGATAATCGCTGTTACGAATATAATTCCTTTTTTCGGACCTTTCATCGGTGCGGTGCCGTCGGCACTTATCATAGCTACGGTAAGTCCATGGACCGCATTCTGGTTCCTAGTCATGATAGTTATTCTCCAGCAGCTCGATGGAAATGTAATTGGGCCAGCTATACTCGGACAGTCGACTGGACTTTCGAGTTTTTGGGTTATGTTCTCTATCGTGGTGTTTGGAGGACTCTTTGGATTCCCGGGCATGCTTCTTGGGGTTCCGGTGTTCGCGGTTATCTATTACTACTTAGGCAGAGATATAAACAGAAAACTAGAAAAGAAAGGAAGGCCGTATACGACATTTGAATACGAGGACTATGACAAATATGCGATAAACAAAGAGGAACTGCGTATAGCGGAAGAAAAGACCGGAGAAACAGCGAAAGAAACAGAAGCAGCAGTGAAAACAGAAGCAGAAGAAGAACCAGTGAAAGCAGAAGAAGAAACAGTGAAAGCAGAAGAAGCAGAAGAAGCAGTGAAAAAAGTGACTGCGGCGACTAAAGAAGAGCAAAGAGGGACAATGGGGAATGACGATTATTGAGCATGCCGATATGCGTAAATATACAAGTTTCAAAGCGGGGGGAACCGCTAAGAAACTTGTTATAGTGGAAAGCGTAGAAGAACTACTTATACTTCTTCGTGAAATCAAGGAGGGTGATGAACCGTATATTTTCATGGGAAACGGAACAAATACGCTGTTCCTTGATGGTGAGTATGATGGCACGGTGATAAAGGCTGGCGGAGGATTTGAGAATATAGAAGTCGCGCAATTTGGCGTTATAACTGCGGGCTCAGCGGTACTTCTTTCCAAACTTGCGAGAACGGCAGCGGCGAATAGACTAACAGGACTTGAATTTGCAGCCGGAATTCCCGGGAGCGTAGGTGGCGGTGTGTTTATGAATGCCGGAGCCTATGACGGAGAAATCAAGGATATACTCGTCTCCGTAAAAACAATAGCGGAAGAAGAAGGCAAATTTATCGTGAAGACAATTCCCGCAGAAGAACTGGAACTCTCTTATAGACACAGCAAAATAATGGAGAATGGAGGTATTATCCTGTCTGCAACATTTGCTCTTTCGGAAGGCAACAAAGAAGAGATAGAAGCCAAGATGAAAGACTTTGCGGATAGAAGATCGAGCAAGCAGCCTCTGGAATACCCGAGTGCGGGAAGCTTTTTCAAACGGCCCGCAGGGGATTTTGCGGGCCGCCTTATCGAGCAATCGGGACTCGCGGGATTCACGGTAGGCGGAGCACAGATATCAGAGAAACACTGTGGCTTTGTAATAAATACAGGCGATGCAACAGCGAGCGATATAGTTGGACTGATGTATGCCGTTCAAGATAAAGTGTGTGAAAAGTTTGGGGTTAAGCTCGAACCGGAAGTGAGATTTATTGGAGAAATTTAATGGACAAGATGGAAGTTGTAATCCTGACAGGCCTATCGGGCGCAGGAAAAACAAATGCTATTGATTGGTTTGAAGACCAGAACTATTACTGCGTGGACAATATGCCACCATCGTTGATAATCAGCTTTATCGATCTTACGGTAGCATCAAAAAAGAAGATTAACAAAGCTGCATTTGTAGTGGACATAAGAGGTGGTGTTTTCTTTGATGATTTCAAGGAATGTATTGACGAGCTAAAGGGCAATCCGAATATCGACTGCAAGATTCTCTTCCTTGATGCGTCGGAGAGAACACTCGTAAAGAGATTTAACGAGACGAGAAGAGACCATCCGCTTGCTGCGGGTGGACCGACGAATCGCGCGGTCATCGCCAAGGAAAAGGAGATGCTCTCTGATATCAGGGATATGTCCGACTATATAATCGACACAACCAACCTCAAGGTCACCGATCTAAAGAGTGAGATAGGTCGTATTTTCGGCGAAGAGGGGGATAGCGTCTTCGCCATAAACGTCATGTCTTTTGGTTACAAGAGAGGACTTCCGTCGGAGTCTGATGTAATATTCGATATGAGGTTTATCGCAAATCCTTATCACGTGCAGTCGCTCAGAAAGCTAACAGGAAGAAACAAAAAGGTTTTCGACTATGTGTTTAAGCAACCTGTAGCAATCAAGTTTGCGGAAGATCTCGCCCAGCTTCTTGAGGATATGATTCCGAGCTATATCAAGGAAGGCAAACAACATATCAATCTTGCTTTCGGCTGTACGGGCGGTCAGCATAGGTCGGTCGCTATGGCGGAGAAGATGAGCAGAGTACTCAAAGAAAAAGGTTATCGCACCACTCTGGAACACAGAGATATTAAGTAGGAGAATGAAATGGAGAAACTAATAATCAGTGCATGCATCTGCGGCGCGGAAGTTACAAAGGAAAACAATCCTGCGGTTCCGTATACGGTCGAGGAAATCGTAAGGGAGTCAAAGTCGGCCTACGATGCCGGCGCCGCACTCATTCATCTTCACGTAAGATGGGATGACGGAACACCGACTCAGGACAAGGGTAGATTCCAGGAATGTATCGATGCTATCCGTAAAGAGTGCCCTGATGTAATCATTCAGCCTTCTACGGGGGGTGCGGTTGGAATGACGGACCTCGAGAGGCTTCAGTCGACAGAGGTTGATCCAACTCCGGAGATGGCGACGCTTGATTGCGGAACATGCAATTTTGGCGGCGATGAAATCTTTGTTAATACGGATAATACAATCGCCAATTTTGCGAGGATAATGAAGGAAAGGGGAATCAAACCTGAACTTGAGGTTTTTGACAAGGGAATGATTGACCTGGCGCTTAAGGTTGCGGACAGAAAAGGACTTCTCGTTCATCCGCTTCACTGGGACTTTGTTCTCGGAGTTCAGATGAATGCAAGCATAAGGGATCTTGTATTCATGGCGGAATCAATCCCGCAGGATTCCACGTGGACCGCAACGGGGATAGGAAAAGAAGCGTGGAATATAGCCGCGGCAACTATTGCCATGGGTGGTCACGTAAGAGTTGGATTTGAAGACAACGTATATCTTGAGAAGGGTGTACTTGCAAAGAGTAACGGCGAGATGGTAGATAAGGCTGTTTCGATCGCAAAGCTTCTCGGAAGACCAATAGCATCTCCGAACGAGGCTAGAGAAATACTTTCTATTCCAATCAAATAGGCACCGCATCTATTGAGTTGCGTTATACGTGCAGAGTTAGTACAAAGGATTAACCAATGAGTTTTTCCAGTGAAGTAAAAAATGAACTGGCGAGGATAGATCCGGAAAAGAATTGCTGTCAGCTCGCAGATATATCCGGGTTTCTAAGAACCGCAGGCAGCCTTAAGCTGGAGGGCGGCGGCAAATTTAAAATCGTTGTCGTGACGAGCGATCCGGCGATAGCGAGGCATTACAAGAAGCTCATCAAGAACTATTTCGGAACGCCTACGGAACTTGAGATTGAAGAGGGCGGAAACCTTGGAAAAGGGCATAGATATATGCTGAGCATTGGTCCGGAGGATAGGAGCGAACAGATTCTGAGGGAGGCCGGAATTCTCATGGTGCGTCAGGGAAACAATTATATTTCCGACGGTATCTATGATGGAATTATCAGGTCCAAATGCTGCAGAAAGGCGTACCTGAGAGGTATGTTCCTCGGGAGCGGCACTATTTCTGATCCTGTAAAGGCTTATCATCTTGAGATAGTATGTAATACCAAGTCGCTGGCAAATGATCTATGCAAGATGATCAATAGCTTTGTTGATTTATCTGCCAAAACGGTTGAGCGCAAGGGTAAATATGTGGTCTATATGAAGAAGGCCGCATATATAAGCGATACACTCGCAATTATGGGTGCACATTCTCACGTCCTTAAGCTTGAGGATGTGATGATAAGAAAGCAGATGAGGGGCGAAGCAGCGAGAGCAACGAACTGTGACAGCGCCAATACAGATAGGACGCTTGATGCTGCGGAGCATCAAATCGAGGCGATAGCAAGGCTTAGGGCTGCAGGGAGATTTGACCAGCTTCCGTACAAGCTAAGAGAAATGGCTGAACTTAGGGAAGCAAATCCTGAGGCGAGCCTTGCGGAGCTAGGCGAGATGCTTGAGCCTCCGCTAAAGAAATCGGGCGTAAACAACCGCCTAAAGAAAATTCTGGATGCCGTAGAGAGTATTTAGATGCCACAAAAAATGACTCAACAAAGCAACAAAAAAATTGCAAAATTGAGCAGATTTGTGATATTATGTTTGGTAAGGTTTTATTTTTGACTGAGGAGATTTGTGGGGAGTGTCAAGAATGCCTTTAGACGTACAAATGAAGCCAATTTCGCGCCCAAACAGAGGATGCGATTTGGTGGATATTGTTTGTTTTGAGACAGTCTTGAGTAGCCCTAGTGAATATTCCTCATCAGCCGTTTTGGTGAGAAGTATCACCGGGGCGTTTTGTATTTAATAGAGATAAATATCGTTCGTTATTGTTTAAATTATAGCTTTGCAAAAGTTATTGATTCCATAAAAGGAGGTGCCTATGGAATTACAGATTCAAGATCTTGTGTCCTCTATTCGAAAAGAAGGTTTAGAGGCGGCAAATGCCGAAGCAGAATCTATCATTGCAGAGGCCAAGAAAAAAGCCGAGTCAATAGTTAGTGGCGCAAAGGCTGAGGCACAGCAGTTTAAGGATGCTGCCGAAAAGGAAATCGCAATCCTTAAGGAAAGTGCCGAAGTTGGTGCAGAGCAGGCCAAGAGAGATGCTGTACTTGCATTCAAGTCGGAGATTCAGGGCGAATTTGAAAAGCTGCTTTCCGCCAATGTGCGTAAGGAACTATCGGGCGAAGGCCTAGGCAAACTGATTCGCGCGGCAATTGCCGGAGAAAATGTTGCAGACTATGCTGCAGAAGTATCCGAGGTAAGCGACGTGCTCAAGAAGGAGCTCGCAGAGGAAATCAAGAATGGTCTTGAGATAAGACCGACCAAGGGCGTACAGCAGGGATTTAGACTTGCTGCCAAGGACGGATCAGGCTATTTTGATTGCTCGGATGACGGGATCATGGAGATGCTGATGCCATACTTCAGAGAACTGGATTTCCAGTAAAGAAGGAGGCGCAGCATGGCTTCGTATATTTATCTGATAGCAAGCCTGCCTGAACTCAGAGCGGATGGGGAGATGCCATTAACCTATGAAGAGTTTCTCAACCTCTGCGAAGGAAATGTGAGTGAAGAGGATATGGAACGCCTCAGGAATCTCACCCTGAATTCCAAAGAAGGCCCGCTCGTCAAGGAGTGGAACGACTTCTACGGAATGCTTACCAAAGAAATCAATTATCAGAGGAGTTTGAATCTCGGAAAGAGTTATTCGACAGCCTATGATAAGGACGGTATCATCGCGCAGGTTGCGGCATCCGCGATCGGTGCAAAGAACCCTTTGGAGGCGGAGAGAATTCTTCTTGAGTACGAATTCGAAAATCTCGATTCACTCGTCGGACTACATATGTTTGATGACTATGTGTTGTTCGGATATGCAATTAAATTGAAATTGCTAGAGCGTCTGACAAGTTTTGAGCAGGACAAGGGCAAAGCTGAATTCCAGACCCTATTCGATGGGATACAGCAGCAAGTATATAGTTTGTAACAGGAGCGTTATATGAAAGTAGAAACAGGATATGTAACCGGAGTCAACGGAAACCTAATAACTGTAGATTTCGATGGCTCCGTGCGCAAAAACGAAGTTGGTTACATCCTCGTTGACGATAAGCGCCTCAAAGGAGAGGTAATCCGTATCAGAAACGGGGAAGTAAGTATGCAGATCTACGAAATGACAGACGGCATCAAAGTCGGCGACGCGGTAGAATTTACCGGCGAGCTCATGAGCGTAGATCTGGGTCCGGGACTACTGACGCAGGTATTCGATGGTCTGCAGAATCCGCTTCCGGCGCTTGCCGAAGAATGCGGTTTCTTCCTTGACAGAGGCGTATATCTGGATGCAATTCCGGATCGCAACTGGGATTTCACACCGGTTGCAAAGGTTGGTGACCGCGTCAAGGCGGGAACTACAATAGGTACGGTACCCGAGGGGCTCTTCACCAACCACATTATGGTTCCGTTTACGTTAAAAGGTGATGACTGGAAAGTAAAATCAATCAAAGAAGCCGGATCGTACCATGTGCGTTCCACGGTTTGCACGATTGAAAATGAAAAGGGAGAGACCAAGGATCTTTCCATGGTATTTACCCAGCCTGTTAAGCAGGCCGTAACATGCTACGAAGAAAAGCTTCGTCCAAGCGAACCGCTTGTAACAAAGATTCGCTGTATCGATGCATTCCTTCCGGTAGCAAAGGGCGGTACATTCTGCACACCGGGACCGTTCGGTGCAGGCAAGACAGTACTTCAGCACATGCAGGCAAAGAACTCCGATGTTGATATCGTAATAGTTGCGGCATGCGGAGAGCGTGCAGGCGAAGTAGTAGAAGTACTTAAGGAATTCCCTGAACTTATAGACCCGAAAACCGGACGTTCACTCATGGAGAGAACAATCATCATTTGTAATACGTCGTCAATGCCTGTAGCCGCAAGAGAAGCTTCCGTATATACGGCAGTAACGATGGCTGAGTATTACAGGCAGATGGGCCTCGACGTACTCCTTCTTGCGGACTCAACAAGCCGTTGGGCGCAGGCGATGCGTGAGATGTCAGGACGTCTTGAGGAAATCCCTGGAGAAGAAGCGTTCCCTGCATATCTGGAATCTTCAATCGCTGCATTCTATGAGAGAGCAGGAAAAGTTCGTCTGGAGGATGGTTCAATTTCTTCAATTACCATCGGTGGAACGGTATCACCGGCAGGCGGTAACTTTGAAGAACCTGTAACACAGGCAACCCTCAAGGTAGTAGGCGCATTCCACGGACTTGCGAGAGAGCGTTCAGATGCTCGTAAGTATCCTGCGATTCACCCTGTTGATTCATGGTCCAAGTACAAGGGCGTAATTGACATGGATCGCATGCAGAGAGCCAGAGGATATCTCATCAGAAGCACGGAAGTAAACCAGATGATGAAGGTAGTAGGCGAAGAAGGTACTTCTAGCGATGACTACATCATCTATCAGAAGGGTGAGCTTTTGGATTCTGTATTCCTACAGCAGAACTCATTTGATCCGATCGATGCAGCATGCATGCCGGAGAGACAGCGTAAAGAATTTGATGTCCTCTATGATGCGATGACGCAGAACTATGACATCACAGACAAGCGTGAAATCCGTTCATTCTTTAACCAGCTAAGACAGGAATTCCTCGACTGGCACGGAACAGAATGGGATTCATCCGAGTTTGCGGCACAGGAACAGAAGATCTCTGACCTTTATAAGTCAAAGGTCGCTCATTAGGAGGTCGAACGATGCAAAAGATATATACAAAGATAGAATCAATAGTAGGTAACGTAGTTACCGTACGCGCAGAGGGCGTAAGAAACGGCGACCTTGCGCTCGTAGGTGACAGTTACGCCAACGTAATCAAACTCGATAAGGATATGGTTTCCCTTCAGGTATTTGCGGGTGCACAGGGCGTAAGCACAACTGACCCCGTAAGATTCCTCGGAAGACCTATGATGGTATCATTCTCCGATCATCTGCTCGGTCGTATCTTTGACGGCGCAGGTGTACCGAGAGATAACGGACCGGCACTTACAGAGAATATGATTCCAATCGGCGGACCGTCATTCAACCCGGCAAAGCGTATTCTTCCTTCCAAGATGATACGTACCGGTATTCCGATGATCGATGTATTCAATACTTTGGTAGAAAGCCAGAAGCTTCCTATCTTCTCGATTTCGGGTGAGCCGTATAACCAGCTCCTCTCGAGAATCGCCATGCAGGCGGAAGTAGACGTCATCATCGTTGGAGGAATGGGACTTAAATACGACGACTATATGGAATTCCGTGACACGCTCGAAAAGGGCGGCGCTATGAGCCATACCGTAATGTTCATTCATACGGCATCTGACCCAATCGTAGAGTGCACGCTTGTTCCGGATATGTCGCTTGCGGTTGCGGAGCAGTTCGCTCTTGAAGGAAAGAGAGTACTCGTACTCCTTACCGATATGACGAACTTTGCCGATGCCCAGAAGGAAATGGCAATCACGATGGAGCAGGTTCCATCCAACCGTGGATACCCCGGAGATCTCTACAGCTGCCTCGCATCACGTTATGAGAAGGCGGTAGATATTGAGGGAGCGGGCTCCATCACAATTCTCGGTGTTACAACAATGCCCGGTGACGACGTTACTCACCCGGTTCCTGATAACACGGGATATATTACGGAGGGTCAGTATTATCTGAAGAACGGCCATATCGAACCGTTCGGATCACTCTCTCGTCTAAAGCAGAATGTAAACGGCAAGACGAGAAACGACCACCGTGCTTTGATGGATGGTATGATTCGTCTCTATGCTCAGTACAACGAATCTCTTGAGAAGAGATCCATGGGATTCAATATGACTGAGTGGGACGACAAGCTTCTGAAATACGGTGAATTATTCGAGACCAAATTGATGGATCTTTCCGTCAATATTCCGCTGGAGGACGCTCTTGATCTTGGATGGGAAATCCTTGCTGAATGCTTTGAACCGAATGAGACGGGTATGCAGACAGCTTTGATCAATGAGAGATGGCCGAATAAGCAAGCGTTAAGTTAAAAAGGAGCGGTTCATGGCTATCAAACTCACAAAGAATGAACTGAAGAAGCAGAAGGACAACCTGAAACAGTTCCAGCGCTACCTTCCGACGTTGCAGCTTAAAAAGCAGCAGCTTCAGTCGGTAATCATGAAGGTGAGAAACGAGCTGGAAGAGAAGGAAGCCGAACGCATTCAGATGATTGGTGATTTGGACGATTGGATAGCTGTTTTCGCAGAAAATGAAATCTTTGATGAAGATAAGAAACTTGAGCAACTTGTTCAGCCTGACAGAGTAATCTGTGGAGACGAGAATATCGCCGGTGTAACAGTTCCTTCATTCAAAGAGCTGACGTTCAAGGATATCAATTATGATGTAGATGACTATCCGCTCTGGGTTGACACTGCAGTCTTCAAACTTCGTGATATTGCCACGTTGGACGCTTTGGCCTCGACTCTGAGAAAGCAAGTTGAACTTTTGGAGTCGGAGCTCAGGACCACATCACAGAGGGTTAACCTCTTTGAGAAAGTCAAAATACCTGAAGCAAAGGAGAATATCCGCGTGATTCAGGTTTATCTGGGAGACCAGCAGACGGCGGCCGTTGTACGCGGCAAGATATCGAAGAAGAAACTGGAGGAGGTGGCAAGATAGATGATTGAAAAAATGAAAATGGTTCACATCGTCACATCTGCCTCCGGTAAAAAAGAGATGCTAAAAGGATTGCGCGATATCGGCGTAATGCATCTCGCAGAAAAACAAAGTGCAGATCGTGAGGTTACGGATCGCTACCAGGCGCTTTCGAGAACCGCAATGGCTCTTAAGGACTATGCGGATCCAAAGCAGAAGGGAAGCGAAGAAGTCCTCTCGGATGACGAATTTAAAAAGATGTATAGCGGAGTGCTCGCTGCACTTGAGAAAAGGACAGTTCTCAATCAGGAAATCAGCGCCGCAAATACAGAGATAGACAGAGTTTCGGCGTGGGGAGATTTCTCACCCGAAGAGCTGGCTGAACTTAGAAAAGAGGGATTTGATTTCCACTTCTATCGCATTGGAGACAAGGAATATCAGGCGGCGGTTCAAGACGAAAACGTTCGCTTCATAAACCTTGCACCGATAGATAAGCAGCATGCTATAGCTGTGCTGGGAACACTCCCACAAGAGATTCAAGCGACGGAGTTCATGGTTCCTGAGCGGAGCATGTCGGATCTAAAACGCGACATAGAACTTTCACGCGAAGGAATCGAAGAATGTGATGCCGTCTTAAAGGACGCATCAGTCTACGACAAGAGCTTCCAGAAAGAGATGATCAAAGTAAACAATGAAGTGAAATTCTCTGAAGCGGAAGCAACAACGTCGAGCGATGATGACTTTGTCTGGATATCGGGATATATTCCCGAAGAGGACCTCGACACGTTTAAGAAGATGGCGGCCGAAAAGGGCTGCGCATGGTCGATAGATGATGTTGCGGACGACGATGAAAAAATACCGACCAAGGTTAAGTACAACAAAGTATCCAACCTCATCAAGCCGGTGTTTGACATCTTGGGCATCACTCCGGGATACAGAGAACAAGACATATCGCTTTGGTTCTTCTTGTTCTTCATCCTGTTCTTCGCCATGATAATCGGTGACGGAGCCTATGGTGTATTGATCCTTCTTGGAACAATCGCACTTAATGTGAAACAGAAGAAACTCACAAACGTTACCTTCCTGCTCTATGTACTCTCGATAGCGACGATTATATGGGGCGCAGTAACCGGAACATGGTTCGGTATGGAAAGCGCAATGAACGTACCGTTCCTGAAGGCTTTGGTAATCCCAAGCTTTGCGACGTATCCGGAATACTTTAACCTTACAAGTACCGATTCGCAGAACGCGATCATGAAGTTCTCGTTCTCGATAGGTGCAATCCAGATGGTGCTGGGGTCGATACTCTCCATAAAGAAGAAGATTACGGAGAAAGACCTCTCGTGGGTAGCCAATCTCGGATGGACAATCGCAATAATTGCAATGTACCTCCTGTCCCTGAACCTGGTAATCCACGAAAATATTCCGCTGGTACCGGTATTCGTGATGATAGGTATAGCCTTCCTCATGGTAATACTCTTTGGCGGAATGGCGCCCGGCAAAACATTTGGAGAAGGTCTAAAGTCCGGACTTGGAGGAGCGTTTACGGCCTTCCTTGATACGATAAGTTGCTTCGGTAACGTAATGAGTTATATCAGACTGTTTGCAGTAGGTATGGCAGGTGTGGCTATCTCTCAGAGCTTTAACGGAATCGCAGCAAATATGAGCGGTCCGCTGGTGGTGCTCGGTGCGGTAGTTGTAATCATAGGCCATGCACTGAATCTGGTCATGTGCTTCCTCTCCGTAGTGGTTCACGGCGTACGTTTAAACGTACTCGAGTTCTCGGGCCAGGCAGGCCTGGAATGGACGGGTATACCGTACGAACCGTTTGAGGAAACAAATAAAGCTAGCTAAGTGAAATAGTATATTAGCATAATAAGAAAAGGAGAAATTATTATGAATCTTGCATTTATAGGTATGGCTGCAGCTCTTGGTTTATCAGCTGCGGGTTCCGCTTTCGGAGCTGGATTTGGCGGTATGTCCTCTGTAGGCGCATGGAAGAAGTGCTATGCAAGCGGCAAGCCTGCACCCTTCATCATGATCGCTTTTACCGGTGCTCCACTTACACAGACAATCTACGGATTCCTTCTTATGAACTTCATCAAGAGCGCAGTTGACGGCGGTGCAGATCCGGGACTCGCTCTCGGCGTAGGTATATTCGGAGGACTCGCAATCGGTCTTTCGGCATTCTTCCAGGGCAAGTGCGCAGCGGCTGCTGCTGATGCGCTCGGTGCGACAGGAAAGGGTACTGCGAACTACTTCATTGTAATCGGTATCGCAGAAACAGTAGCTCTGTTTACACTCGTATTCAGCTTGCTGCTCCTGAACAGCTAATCTGTTGAACAAAGGATGGATTGCTAAAATTGGGACGGTCTCATGCGAGGCCGTCCTTGTTATATTTGGTATATATGAGTATAATGAATACGAGACAAAAACGGGGCTCAATAGTCTTGATGGAAGAGAAAGATGAGGAAACTGAAGATGAGAAGCCAATATAAGAGAATCATAGCCGTAATTCTTTTGGTTGTAGTAGCAATTTTGATTATGAATGGGGCTGCTTTGGCTGGAGAATCGGGTGCGCAAGGGACGTGGAAGCAAAACAATCGCGGATGGTGGTACGAGAGCCAAGACGGAACATATCCTACGGATCAATGGGAGAAAATAGGCGAAAAGTGGTATCACTTCAGCAATTCCGGGTATATGCAGCACGGCTGGGTCAAAGTCGATGACAGGTGGTATTACTTAGGTTCACCGAGCGATGATGATTCAGGAGCAATGCGTCACGGATGGTTCAAGGATGACGACAAGTGGTACTACCTGGGTTGGCCCGATAATATTGATTCCGGAGCTATGGCAATTGGATGGCGTCAAATAGATGACAGGTGGTATTATTTTACTTCCGACGGTGCCATGCTGCGTGGATGGATTTATAGCGGAGGGGCGTGGTACTATCTCGGACGAACGGATGATATTGATTCCGGAGCTATGGCAACGGAGTGGCGTAAAATCGATGATGAGTGGTACTACTTTGGTTCCGATGGAGCGATGAAGCACGGGTGGCAAGAGGTAGATGAGGAGTGGTATTTTTTAGGCCAACCGGATGATGAAGAGTCCGGTGATATGGCGGTGGGTCTGATAAACACAAGAGAAGCCTCAGATGTACCAAAGTATTACTATTTTGCCGAAGACGGAGCATGGCAGAGTGAGTATACCGGAGCATATAATAATCCTGTCGATGGGAAACATTACTACATAGAAAACGGTGCATGGCTGATAACGTCCACAATAACAACCTCAGGGGGTTATGATTGGATAGTTACGGATGGGTTTGCGGCAAAGAAACTGAGCGCTGATTGTGGGCGTAATGAAACTGTTGCCCTTATAAATCAAGCGACGGCTGATGCCGGTTGGTATCCTCAGGTTGCTGGAGGAAGTCTCTCAGAAGATACATTGCAGACATTAACGGATGATATGATGGATATTTGGAATCTCGGTATAGATGTGGGATTTGTTCTTGTAGATATCAATACAGGAGCTATTATTACCGGAAATCCAAACACGATATTTTATGCAGCATCCACGATTAAGGGCCCATACGTATGCGCAATTGCGGAGAAGAGAAGTGACACAGCACCATTATATACGAGCGATATAAAGACAACTATAGAGGTTTCGGGTAATGACACATATTTGTCGCTTAGAAGTGCTTTTGGCTCTGACATAATGAAAGAGTACATGGATGAATGTGATGTTACCGAAGTGCCGGCTTATGCGAGTTGGGTTGATATGCGCCCGAGTGATTTGGCAAAGCTCTGGGTTAGAAACTATGAGTTTTTCACGTCTGGGGCAACAAACGTATCTTGGGTTAAGCCATATTTTGAGGTGGCATGGCCTTCATTTATACTCGCGGAACTTGGAGAGGATTATACTGTGTGTGCCAAACCGGGTTGGCTGTATGATGGAGGAAAATATACTGTGTATAATGACGGAGGTATAGTAGAAAAAAGTGGAGCACCGTATATTTTGGCAATTCTTTCAAACTGCTACGAAGGGGTTCATAATGACTATCTTTACAAACTTGTAAGAGATTTGGATGAAGCGCATAGTGAAATGATAACTGGGAATTAGAAATCGCACAGAATGAAGGATATCATTACAATTGAAATAGTTGATATGACTGAAGAGGGTGCGGGCATAGGGCATATAAGTCGTCCGTCAAACGAGACATCATCAACTGAGGCTTTGGAAATAAAGTCTAAAGAGCGAGGTATGACTGTTTTTGTGAGCGGAGGTGCTGCATTTGGAGATGTAGTTTCCTGTGAGATTACAAAGGTCAAGAAAAACTACGCGCTGGCAAATCTCGTGAAAGTTATAGAGCATTCCAAGTACAGAAGAGAAGATGTTTGTCAGTATATTAATGATTGCGGCGGATGTGCATTTGGAATGCTGGATTATAATGCTCAACTTGAGTTAAAGGTTACCCAGCTTAAGAGTAAACTCGTTAGGATTGCCGGAGTTGAGAACCCTGTGATAAATCCAATCCTTCCATATGAGTCTTATTTAAGTGAATTCGAAAATGATATAAAAGACAAGTTAACTCTCGGTTATAGAAACAAAGCGGTTATGGCGGTCGGCGAGGATGACTTAGGAAATCCCATCGTTGGCTTCCGCGCCTCAAAGAGTCATAAGATTATCGATTGTATCTGTTGCAGGATTCAGCAGCCTACTGTTATGGCGCTTGCGGATGCATTGAGAACCTTTATGCGAGAGTACGGGGTTAGGGCATATAATCCAAAGACAAAAGAAGGTCTAATAAAGAGTCTAATGGTGAGAACGGCATATGACACAAAGGAAGTCATGGCCGCTATCACAATTAGCGGAAAAGGAATTCCCAATGCGGAGGAGTTCTCGTATATGCTCGATGACAGTATCAGGGCGCTCGACGGCGAATACAGTTTGGAAAGCATTGTTATCATCAGCGAGAGAAGGCGTGTTGAAGGTAATAAAGCAAAGAATTCCGGTGAGATGGCAAGTGCAAAGTCATACGTCCTTGCAGGCAAGCAGAGAATAAAAGATAGGCTAATGGGCCTAAGATTTGATATATCCGCTGAGTCGTTTTATCAGGTAAACAGCGAGCAAACGGTAAGGCTCTATGAAGAAGTGTTAAGGATGCTCGATGCCAAGGAAGGCGAGAAGATTATCGACGCTTATTGCGGAATAGGAACGATAGGACTTATCGCAGCTGCGCGTACCAAAGCAGACTTCATGGGAATAGAATCAGTACCACAGGCCGTTATCGACGCAAACAAAAATGCAATAAGAAATCTTATCGTTAATGCGCTCTTTGTCGAAGGTCGCGCGGAGGATGTTCTTACGGAATTTGCAGATCGTTTTGCTCATCCTGATGCCGTAATAGTTGATCCGCCGAGAGCGGGCTGTGCATCGGGACTGATCGACGCGATCATAAAAGCAAAGCCGAGTCGCGTGATATATGTATCCTGCGACCAGGGCACGCTCGCGCGCGACATAAAACTTTTGATAGAAGGCGGTTACGAATTAAAAGAGACAACGCCGTGCGATATGTTCCCGGATACCGGCGGACTGGAGAGCGTGTCGCTACTTGCACCTAAGTGATTGATAATAAGCAACAAAAGAGCCCGAATCATTCGGGCTCTTGTAGTTATTGGCATTTAATTAATTGTGTTTTCCTTTGGGAACAGTACGCGCATCTTGGTTCCTTCGCCTTCTTTGCTGTAGATTTCTATCTGTGCGTGTCCAATTTCTCGGAGGCGGAGGAAGATGTTTAGCATTCCTGTCGATTTGTGCTTCTCGGATCCGTTTCCGCTTAGATTGACTACCTTTTCGGAAGGTTCTGAAAGGACAATCGGATTTCCATCCTTGTCGAGGAGGGTGAGGTTCTTCATTACGTCATCCATTGCGGATGCCAAGACTTTGACTGATTCCATAGCAGGACCTTGAGTGTCTGTATTGGCGAAGATTCGGCTTGCGTTATCGGCGTTGAAGCCTACACCATTATCTTCTACTTCAATTACATTGAAGTCTTCTTCCTCATAGCTTCTTAGCCAAACCGTGCCGCCTGAAGGCTTCTGGAAGATGCCGTGCTTGATGGCATTTTCAACGAGTGGCTGAATGGAGAGCGGAGGAACCTTAAAGTTATCAACCTGTATATCGTATTCCATATCAAGTCTGTCGCCAAAGCGGACTTTTTCTATATTCACATAACTCTTGATATGGCTGACTTCAGAGGCAAATTCTATGCCGTCGAGGTTTGTTACGTTGTCGACGTTTGCTCTTAAGTAGTTGGAGAAGTCGTAAACCATATTGTAAGCTATCTGCGGGTCAACCATGATCAGAGTACGGATTGAACTTAAAGTGTTAAAGATAAAATGCGGCTGAATCTGGCCCATCATGAGCTCGAGTTGGCTTTCTTGCAGGCGCTGTGTCACAAGCGATCTATCCTTAACAACAAGGAACGTTCTCCAAAGAACAAATACCATATAAATCCACGAATAGAGAAGTGCGCCTATCCTAAAGGGAAGGCTCGCCTCGGTCCAAAGCATATTGTGGTACAGAAGAACCTCCAGAATGCTGGCGACAGGAAATAGCATATTGGAAAAGAATTCTGTTTTGTCAAGGAGAATCTCTATACTGCTGTGGTTTCTTGATGATTTGCCGTATGCTCCGCTGTAGAGGAGATATCCGTTCCAGACGAGAGCGGTGCAAGCCATGAAGTAGCAGGCCATTGCAAGGACTTCGATGTTGTACGGAATAAAGAAGCAACTCGCGACAATGAATACATCTGCAGCGAAGCATAGCTGTGCACCTCTAAGCGAGATTTTTCTATATTCTTCGTTTCTGTAATACGCATAAATAAATAGGCAAGGGGAAACCATGAGGAGTCCCATAACCGATGTCAAATAGACCGCATTTGATTCGGTGGAGAAGAGGGGCAGCTTGGCTCGGTTTGTCAGCCACATTCCGAAGAAAAAGAGAGCTGCACCCATGGCTGTATTCGGAGCCTGATTGGTATGCTTTCTGTAAATGATACTGATTATTATGAGCAGGACTCCGATGATTCCCATATTGACGCCCATGCCGAACGGAAGAACAGCTTCGGAGCGTATATGCTGCATTACTGAATTGTTGTCGCCGTAATGAAATGCTCCGATGTATCCTGTGAAATTAAACATCGATGAGTTGGTAAAACTAAACTCTATTTCTTTGCCGGCATATTCCGGTATCAAGTCTATTAGCAGCCATTCGTCACTTATGATGTTTCCCGTTCGGTTCCAGCCTATATTAGGGAACGAAAAGACGAGATCACCATCAATTCTCGCTTCGAATATCTGGTGATAGTTTCTCGTCATTATTGCATAGTTTTCGGGGATTGAATCGGGAAGTGTCTTCTTGAGTGTTACGGTTTCATTCTGTCTTGTAGTAACTTTAACAGGGAGAAGAGGATCCTCTTCTCCTTTGGGAGTGACCAAGGTCCACCCTTGGTCAAAATCCTCGCATCTATCTCTATACCTGGCATTTGTATCATCGTGCCTCAAAATAATAAAGGCAATAATGCTAAGCACTAGGAATATCAAGAAAATAATCGATGCGATTACAAAGTTCTTTTTATAATCACTATTATTCACAATATATA
Organism: Bacillota bacterium; assembly: GCA_017612585.1. Classification (GTDB taxonomy): domain Bacteria; phylum Bacillota; class Clostridia; order Peptostreptococcales; family Anaerovoracaceae; genus Eubacterium_B. Next base: position 21,819 of record JAGAFN010000009.1, read on the forward strand.
GTATACCATAATATTGCGATTATAGGGGACTCGAAACGGGGATTTTTCCATAGATTTTGAGCATAAAAGTGCAATTGGGGCGTCTTTGTGATAGAATCGACTTGACGGATTTTGCATCGGTTGGAGGAATAGCAAAATGAAGAAACTGAACCTCAAAAAATATACAGATTATATAATTGATGAGGCTGTCAAGCTTATCTCGGTGGACTCTCCCACGGGATATACGGAGGGGATTGCGGACCTAGTAACAAGGGAGTTTTTCGCGCTTGGCTATAAGCCTGAGAAGACCGTAAAGGGCGGGTTACTTATAAAAATCGCAGATGCGGAGGCCGCCAGTTCCAAAGCAAAGGCAGGCAAGTCGGGAGCCAAGGCAACGAATGGCAAGGCTGCGAACGATAAGGCGCAGGGTGGGCTTTTTCTTGAGGCGCACGGTGATACTCTCGGCGGGATGGTAAGCAAGATCAAGGGTGAGGGAAGGCTGGAAGTTACGCCGCTTGGCGGAATGAACGCAAATAATGCCGAGGCTGAGAACGTCAAGGTCGTGACAAAGTTCTCCGGAGAATACGAGGGTACATGCCAGCTTGCCAATGCTTCGATTCATGTGAACGGAAAGTACAACGACACCAAACGCGAATGGTCTTCTGTGGAAATAGTGCTCGACGAGAAGGTCAAGAGCAAAGAGGACGTGGAGAAACTCGGAATCTCGGTCGGAGATATTGTATGCTTTGATCCGAGGACGAGGATTACAAAGAGCGGATATATCAAGAGCCGCTTCCTGGACGATAAATTAAGCGTAGCGATTCTTCTCGGATACGCAAAATATCTAAAGGAGGAGAAGGCTTGTCCTGCGAGAGATATCTGGGCTTATGTTACGGTATATGAGGAGGTCGGTCACGGCGGAAGCGCCGGCATTCCGGAAGGAGTTACCGAAGGAATATCTGTTGACATGGGTTGCGTAGGCGAGGGATTAACTTGCACGGAGCACCAGGTTTCAATCTGCGCCAAGGACAGCGGAGGCCCATATAATTACGAAGTCGTCAAGGCTCTCACGGAAGCCGCAAAGAAGTCAGGTGCAGACTATGCGGTAGATATTTATCCGTTCTATGGGTCTGATGTGGAGGCGACGCTCCGCGCAGGGCACGATATTATGCACGGACTAATTGGCCCGGGCGTTTATGCTTCACACGGATATGAGAGAAGTCATAGAGACGGTGTGGAGAATACGCTAAGACTTTTGATAGGGTATACAATTTAATCATTTGTTCCGCCCTTCTGCACTCCGTAGATTCCTACGATAATCATGATGCAGAAGATGATGCCGATTAATGAGAAGGGTTCGTGGAGCAGGAACGCGCCTGCGAACACGGAAACCGCCGTCGTAAGATTGGCGAATGCGGCCTGCTTTGTAACCGTTAGGTGCGCAATGGAATAGCCGTTCAGTCCAAAGCTTGCAACCGAACATAGGAGAGACAAGAAAAGTACGCTGATGAGATAGTTTGAGTTAGTCATCGGAGAGACGTATTCCGATATGTCGCCTTTGATATATATGAAGGCGCATATGGTGAATACGATTGCGGCTATTGCCATCATGCTATAGGTGCGTTCAAAGGCGCTGAACTCTGCGGAGACGTTTCTTGAAATAAGAAGGTAACCTGCTGCTGCGCAGACGGCGATTATGAGCGATATTACGCCGCCAAATTCAAGGACGCCTGAGCCGTTACTCATGAGGCCGATTCCGATTACGCCGGCGACGGAGAGTGCGCAGAACGCAAACTGCAGGAGGGTTGGTTTTTCTTTCAGGAAGACTGCAGCTGCGAGGGTGCTAACTATAGGAATCAGCGCAATCATTACGCCGGAGAAAATCGTATTGGAATGCTGGATGCCGTATTGCTCGCCAAGAAAATATACGACGGGCTGAAGTACTGAAAGTGCAATTAGTAGATGCACGCGCTTTCCTTTGAGACTCACCTTGGCTTTACCGAGCGCGACAACTAAACTCATAGCGATAAACGCGATGAGAAATCTGTGGCTCAAGAGAACAAACATGTTTGTGATGTTTAGAGCCATGCGCGATGCCATAAAGCTGAAGCCCCAGAAGGTGTGGGCGATAACCGTGGCAAGTATAACCTTGTAATTGGTCTTGCTGTTCATAATGATATATTTTAGATGAGGGGACGGAAATGTCAATCAAGAAAATCGGTATAGTTATTGCAATTGAAAGGGAACTCGAGGCATTCCTCAAAAGCAGTTATGAGATTGAGGAATTGGAAGGAAGATTTAAATGCTTTAGGACTGCCGTGAATTGTAATGAGGTCTATGTCATCAAATCCGGATGGGGATTGATAGACGCAGCTGTCGCAACGCAGTATCTCATCACCAAATTCGGAGTTGAAGCAATTCTTAATTTCGGTGTTACGGGGGCGCTGGATCCCGCGCTCAAGGTTTCGGACTTATTCTATGTTAGGAAATGCCTTAATTTTGATTTTGACACATCGACAATCGACGACGTTACGCCGCATCAGTATGGCGACATGGAAGACGAATTCGTATATCTGGACGAGGAGCTGATTGATTTAGTAAAATCGATTTATCCCGAGATCAAAGAGGCGGTGGACGCGTCCGGAGATAAATTCGTTGACAAAAAAGAAGACAAGGAAGAAAGGTTCAATGCCGGCTGCAATATATGTGACATGGAGATCGTGGCCATTGCGCGAGTTTGCTTCTTGAATGATGTAAAATGTCTGTCGATAAAATGCATCTCAGATGAGTATGACGGTGACGGCAGCGACTTTGAGGAGAATGTCAGAGCGTCAGCGGACAAAGCATTTAAACTGATCGACAGAATACTGCAAGAAATATAATGTACTGGGAAATGATTTATAAAAAAGAAATATAATGTATTGAAAAATGATTTATAAAAAAAGAAGTATAATGTATTGAAAAGTGATTTATAAAAAAAGAAATGTATTGTATTGAAAGATAATTTATAAAAATAGTGCGTGGAGAGCGCACTATTTGTTTTGTGATGTCATAGTTTGTATTTATCCATCTTGAGGGCGAGCATTACGTAGTGGCAAAGGAAGCCTATTAGAATGCCGCTTATGATTCCTGAGAACATCAGGATGGGTAGGTAGGCGAACATTTTTAGGTCAGATACAACTGCACTTGCGACCAGGATTTGACCGATGTTGTGAGCGACACCTCCGGCCATACTTACGCCGACTATGCTGAAGAGATTTGTTTTCTTTAGTGCCCACATAATGACGAGCGACAGCATTCCGCCTGCGAGTGAGTATAGTATGCCGAACACTCCCGAGAAGAGGAGTCCGCTTACGACTATTCTTACCAGGTTGATGGAAAACGCGTATTTGAAATCGAGTTGATAGAGCGCAATCAAAATTACCAGATTTGCGACGCCGAGCTTAACTCCGGGCATTGCGACGGGCGAGGGCACCATGGCTTCTACGTACGAGAAGATAAGTGCGAGCGCGGCGAGGAGTGCTGCCATGGAGAGTCTTTTGGTTCTATCTTGTGATGACATCGATATCATCCTCCTCTCCACTAATGTTTACAATCACCCTGTTAGGCAGGCAGACAATAGGCATATTGCCACTTGAGATTGCACCTTGTTTGACGCATAGCTGGTTATGGCAGTTGGACTCTGCCATTTTAACTTTGCCGTCTTTAATTTCAATCAAATTGTAATGATCATCTTTTTCTATTTTGATTGTTTGGTCTTTTGAAATTGAATATGTTCCGTAGACTTTTCCGTCGACCTTTACTACGACGGTATTCGTGTCGGAACCGCCTACTAGCGACGCCACGGTAAGAACAATCCCCAGAAGGATTAGAAAAAGGAAAAGAATTATATCAGCTTTTTTAATGATATTCTTCATGATGCTTTTTCGTGTCCTGAAAAATACTCGCCAAGCCCGATACACAAAAACGGGGGCAAATTGGCCTCCGTTTTCGTCTGGTGCGCGATCAGGGGCTCGAACCCTGGACACCCTGATTAAGAGTCAGGTGCTCTACCAACTGAGCTAATCGCGCGTGTTATCTACATGTTTGCGCCAATTTAACGCAAGGGTTATAATATCACAATGAATAGCAGTTGTCAAATTGAAAAATGCGGATTTGAGCCGATTCAGAGACGGATATTGCAGGCGTTTGAACAAATGTCCGTGAGGCATATTTAAGGCATTTCAAAATGGCATTTTGTAGGTGATTGTGAGGCATGTTGTGGCACTTCATATAGTCTTGGTGGAACCTGAGATTCCGCCAAATACGGGTAATATCGCGAGGTCATGTGCGGCTACGGGGAGCGCGCTCCATCTTGTTGAGCCGCTTGGCTTTTCAATTGACGATAAATCTCTTAAGCGCGCGGGTCTTGATTATTGGCCTTATGTAAAGCTTATGGTTCACGAGTCGCTAGATGCGTTTATGGAAGAGTATCGCGATAAGAGTGAAGAGGGCAGGATGTTCCTTGCGACGACAAAGGGTAAGCACAGGTTCACTGACATCGAGTATCGCGATGAGGACATGTTCCTCTTCGGTCGCGAGACCGCAGGACTTCCGCGTGACTTTATCGCGGAGCACGAGGAGCAGTCCATTAGGATTCCGATGAGTGCGGAGACTAGGCTCAGATCGTTTAATCTTTCTAACTCCGCGAACATAGTTCTTTTTGAAGCACTAAGGCAGCTCGGATTTCCAAATCTCGAGTAGCGGCACAATAAGGTTTAGCAAGCTCGGATTCCCCAACCTTGATATAGAAGCTTTTTTAGAAGGGAGAAAGTTTTTGCACACCGCTATGGGGTTGGGAAATCCAGGGTCGAATACATCTTGATGAAGTGATGAAGTTTTTGTTTTTTATTCGCAAAAAACAGGCGCGTTATTGTGGCTTTGATATACTTCTGCCACAAAGCGCGCTTTTATTTGTGCGCGATTGGGTGGAATCGTTGACTACAAAATATGGCGGTGATACACTCACCTTGGATGCGGGGTTTCCCGCCCAAGATAAATAAATTGCAATTTATTTAATGAGAAAAGAGGAAAAGTCAAATGGCCAATTTAGTTCAAAAGTACATTGACATCGCCAAGGAAAAGAACGCCAACGAGCCTGAATTTCTGCAGACTATAGAGGAGGTTCTTACGTCAATTGAGCCGGTTCTCGAAGCTCATCCGGAGTATATCGAAGCCGGTCTTATCGAGAGACTCATTGAGCCGGAAAGAGGAATCATGTTCAGAGTTCCTTGGGTTGATGACAACGGCAAGGTTCAGGTTAACCGCGGTTACAGATTTGAATTCAACAGTGCTCTTGGACCATATAAGGGTGGTCTCAGATTTGCGCCAAATGTATATCCGGGAATCCTAAAGTTCCTCGGGTTTGAGCAGATTTTCAAGAACAGCCTTACAGGTCTTCCGATTGGCGGAGGTAAGGGTGGCTCAGACTTTGATCCGAACGGAAAGTCCGACGGAGAAGTCATGAGATTCTGCCAGTCCTTCATAACCGAGCTCTATAGACATATCGGACCGAACACCGACGTTCCGGCCGGCGACCTCGGCGTAGGCGGAAGAGAAATTGGCTATATGATGGGTCAGTATAAGAGGATTACCAACCAGTACGACGGTACTTGGACAGGCAAGGGAACATCTAACGGCGGTCTCGCAGGAAGAACGGAAGCCACGGGATACGGAATCGTATTCTATGCTCGCGAGATGCTGAAACACTTCGGTGAAGAGCTGAAGGGAAAGACAGTTGCCATCTCCGGATTCGGAAATGTATCTTGGGGAACAGCAAAGAAGCTCACAGAGCTCGGCGCAAAGGTTATCACGATTTCCGGTCCTGACGGATATATCCTTGACGAAGACGGCGTAAGTGGTGAGAAGATCGATTATCTCCTTGAACTTCGCGGATCCGGAAAGAATATCTGCTCACCTTATGCAGACAAGTTCCTGGGATCAAAGTTCTTTGCAGGCAAGAAGCCTTGGGAAGTTAAGGCTGACCTCTATATCCCATGCGCAACCCAGAACGAAATTCATCTGGAAGACGCCGAGACCATGGTCAAGAACGGCTGCAAATTCCTCTGCGAAGGATCCAACATGCCGACAACCAACGAAGCAATAACTTATCTCCAGGAGAACGGCGTAGTTGTTGGTCCGTCAAAGGCTGCAAACGCAGGAGGTGTAGCATGCTCCTGCCTCGAGATGAGCCAGAACGCCGAGCATATCATCTTCTCGGAAGAGGACGTTTACAGACAGCTCGAAGGCATCATGGTTAATATCTTTAAGCTCTCCGTAGACGCTTGCGAGCGCTACAACCTCGGTGATAATCTCATCGCAGGTGCAAACATCGCGGGCTTCGAAAGAGTTGCTGAAGCTATGATGATGCAGGGTATTGTATAAGCTATGATGATGCAGGGTATTGTATAAGCTATGATGATGCAGGGTATTGTATAAGTCAGGAAAAGGTTTGATACCAATAGCAATACAAAATATAAATGGACAGTGTGAAAGCATTGTCCATTTTGGTTTTGAGACAAGGGATTGGTTTATTTCAAGATGAGTGTTGCGTTGCCAAGAAGCGTATTTATCATTGATTCATATTCAGTGATGTCGCCGATTTGCGCGATTGTTGTGATTCTTTTCCCGCTATCCTTTGAACTGCCACCGCAGTGGTAGACTGTCATATTTGACGTGCCATTATCTAGGACGATGTAGCGATCATGAACTTTGTTGGCGCTCTTTATAAAGTCAATGCTCATATTTGGATACTCTGTCATAAAGTCAGTGTATTCGTGTAGGAGCAGTGTCTTATTTTTGTTATCACTTATGATTGTAATCTTGACATCTCGCTTTGCCTTTGTCAGATGGTACAATGTCTTTATGCCAATATAATCATCAACGACAATGATGCTTTTCTTAGCTTTCTTAAAAATGTTTTGGTAGGCAAGATTGGCTTTGAAGGGTTGTCCGTCGAGGATTAGGATTTCTTCAGTGGACATGCTATCATCAAACAGTTTTATGAAATCGGAGAGGTCATCCTTTGTGACCATAGAACTTTTGAGTGCTCTGACATCGGCTTCAATAGCGTCTTGTCTGTTAGATAATAAGTGCAATTCTCTATATGGGAGTAGTTGTCTGCTTTGCAGAAGGTAGTGCGTCATCTCAACGAATGCTTCCATGATTTGGATGCTTGCTGATATCGCATGCTCGGTATGCAGACAGCTTGTTAGCATTGCTACTCCTTGCTCTGTATAAGCATATGGCAAGTATTTGGAATACTGCCCTTGTTTTCGTTCTAAGGTTCCATATTGGTACCTTAGAATTTCATGATACTCATCGCGAGTAAGCTGGAAGCAGAAACTGTCCGGAAAGCGATTGATATTCCTTTTCATAGCTCTATTAAGAGATTTTGTTTCTACACCGAAGTAGCAAGCCACATTACTGTCAGCATTACCCTTAATCCACGGATTTCGTATATTTGCGATTTGACTTTCTCTTTATCGACGGTTTCAAATACCGTGATTTCTGAAACCTTAGCTGTTTTTCTTTCTTCTTTTTCCGTCATATATTAACACCTCGTTTCTTTTTGCCACATAGCATCATCTTGCCAAAATAAAACCGGCGAGGGGACTTTTTCCACCTCACCGGATATATATTTTTTAGCACATTTTTTGCCATATGTCAAATTTTACCTTGACTCGTGATGGCGAACTGAAATAGTATGATTTCAGAAGAATATGGTTGATGAGGATAAAGAAATGACAGAAGCGCAAAAAGAAACCCTTAGGTTTTATGCAACGAATGATTATTTGTTGATAAACGGTATTCTATGGGGCGAAGATGAAAAAACAATACGTGAGTTCATCCAGATAATCAATGATGATGGCAGAGGTGTAATGGCTGAAGCCGTTGAGCAGGGATTTGATGTGCGTTGGGATTGCAGCAAAGAGGAAGGCGAGAGAATCTATCAAGTCTATCAAAAGAGATTTCCGATAATCGACGACCAAAAGGTGGTGGACAGAATTCTTGAACAAGCAAGGAATGATATTGTCAATATGATGTCATGTATGGAACCGTTGACATCCGAAATGCACTTATACAGAAATATTAAAACCAGATTCATAGATTGTTTGGAAGCAGGAATGACTCTCAACTATTTAGGGTTTTCCTCCTGTAGCATAAGTCCACACGTTGTAGAGGATGCTTCTTACGGCTCAAGTGGATGTACCCTGGCAGAGATTTTTGTCCCGGCTGACATACCCGCGATACGACTTGATTTATTGCCGGAGGTGAGAAACGAATCCGATGAAATCATTTTGGCTCCGGTAGAGTATTTTGTTACCAGAGTTGAGCGGGAGAACAACAAGATATATTTGGATTGTCGTAAACCATTGAAGGTGGATTTTCGAGCAGTATAGGCCGATAGCCTTTTCGTTGCTAAAAGGCCTTGTTGCGTGTACAATTAAATTGCGCTGAAGTCGGCGCATGGAGGAACTATGGATAAGAAATATTTTGAGGATGTGGCGGCGGGCCTTAGGGTAGACGTCATTAAAGAAGTGTATAAGTCGGGCTCAGGTCATCCGGGCGGAAGTCTGTCCGCTGCGGACATTATGACGGCGCTCTATTTTAAAGAAATGAATATCGATCCCGAAAATCCGGAGAAACCTGACAGGGATAGATTTGTCCTTTCAAAGGGGCATGCGGCGCCTATTCTTTATGCGGCGCTTGCGAATAAGGGTTTTTTCCCAAAGGAAGAACTCGGTAACCTTAGAAAACTCGGATGCTGTCTCCAGGGGCATCCGAATATGAATAAGGTTCCGGGAGTTGAAATGTCCACGGGGTCACTCGGACAGGGATTTTCTGTGTCCGTTGGAATGGCACTAGCAGGAAAGATGGACAAGAAGCACGGACGCATATATGTGCTCCTTGGAGACGGAGAACTCCAGGAAGGTATAGTCTGGGAGGCCGCGATGTCGGCGGCTCACTACGGACTCTCCAATATGTGTGCAATCGTTGACAACAACGGACTCCAGATAGACGGAAATAATGACGACGTAATGACTGTAAAACCAATTGGAGACAAGTTCAGAGCCTTTGGCTGGAACGTGGTCGAGATTGACGGTCATGACTTTGATCAGATTTTTAAGGCCTTTGATGATGCAAGGAATGAGAAGGATAAGCCGACCGTAATCGTTGCGAAGACGCATAAGGGTAAGGGCGTTTCGTTTATGGAGGACCAGGCAGGCTGGCACGGAAAGGCGCCGAACGAAGAAGAGGCCAAGAAGGCTGTCGAGGAACTGGGAGGTGAGTGGTAATGGCAGATAAGAGAGCAACAAGAGAAGCTTACGGAAAAGTGCTTGCCGAGCTCGGAGCCGAATTCCCGGAACTCGTAGTAATGGATGCGGACCTTTCGGGCTCCACCAAGACATCGGTATTTGCAAAGGCCTATCCCGAAAGATTCTTCAATATGGGAATTGCCGAGCAGAATCTCTATGGTGCGGCGACGGGACTTGCACTGTCTGGGAAGACCGTCTGTGCATCGACATTTGCTATGTTTGCGAGCGGAAGAGCGTTTGAAATCATTAGAAATTCAATAGGTTATACGGGCGCGAACGTAAAAATATGCGCAACTCACGCGGGAATTACCGTTGGTGAGGACGGAGCGAGCCACCAGACCTTTGAAGATATTGCGCTTATGAGAACGATTCCGGGGATGATGGTCGTTAATCCTTGCGACGGAGTGAGCACAGAGAAGCTGATGCGCCAGGTGGTTGAGATGAACGGACCATGCTACGTGAGACTCGGTAGGGCGTCTGTTCCGGAATTCTATAACGAGAGCGATGAAATCGTGCTCGGGAAGGGAAATCTTCTTAGGGAAGGAAAGGATGTTGCGATTATAGCTACGGGTATCATGGTTGGAGATGCCATGGAGGCTGCCGCGGAACTTGCGGAGCAGGGCATAGAGGCCAGAGTCATTGATATTCACACGATTAAGCCGCTTGATGAGGAGATAATCGTAAAGGCTGCAGAAGAGACGGGAAGAATTGTGACGGCCGAGGAACACTCTATTATTGGTGGTCTTGGCTCGGCTGTTGCGGAGGTTCTTTCGAGAAAATGTCCGGTTCATATCGAGATGGTCGGCCAGATGGATACATTCGGAGAGTCCGGAACGCCTAACGAGCTCAAGGAAAAATATGGTATGACAAAAGGGGCGATAATCGCTGCCGTCAGGAAGGTTTATTAGATATTATATCAGTCGCCTACGGAAGGAAGCTCAGCGCATCAATCCTAGGATTACTGGGCTGTGTTTAAGCGGAATTTTAAGTCTGCGACACCATATATGGGAAAATTAGGATAAGAAGTATCAATATATGGGAGACGCCTCGCATGAGGCGTTTTTTGTTTTTTTCTTCACAGAAAATTCACCCGTTCAACCTTAGAAAATAGCCATTTTGAGTTCACAAAGCGCTTTTTTTGGTGTATACTTATTACACATTGAAAGTGGGAAAAGGGGTCTTACATGATAACATTTGAAAATGTTACCAAGATTTATGACGGTAACAACGTCGGGATAGAGAATGTGAGCATCAAAATCGATGAGGGGGATTTTGTTTTTTTGGTCGGACCTTCAGGAGCCGGCAAATCTACTTTTATCAAGCTCATACTTAGGGAAGTCAAAGCCGATTCCGGCAGCATCAGGGTCGACAGACAAGAGGTCACCAAGCTAAGCAACAGGGAAATACCAAAGCTTAGAAGAAAAATCGGTATCGTTTTTCAGGATTTTAGATTGCTTCCAAAGAAGACGGTATTTGAGAATGTTGCCTTTGCAATGGAGGCCATGCACGAATCGAGAAGGCGTATAAAGAGCAGAGTTCCGCAGGTTCTGGAAATCGTGGGAATCGCTGACCAGGCAAGCAAATATCCGAGCGAACTCTCGGCTGGAGAACAGCAGAGAGTTGCTATCGCAAGGGCTATTATCAATAAGCCGTCAATTCTGATTGCGGATGAGCCGACGGGGAATCTTGACCCGGATACAGCGCAGGGAATCATGGAGCTCCTTGAGCAGATTAACGAGACTGGAACCACTATAGTGATGGTAACCCACGCAAAGGACATAGTGGACAGAATGCATAAGCGTGTAGTTGCGATTGAATCCGGTCACATCGTAAGGGATGAGATGGGTGAATACGGTTATACTGAAGCCTTGATTGACGAGGCAGTGCTGGAGGAGGAATAAGATGGGAAGTTTAGGCTATAACCTGAAACAGGCCTTCCAGCAGATTGGAAGAAACTTAGGAATGTCTGTGGCATCGATTCTTGCCATCACCGCAATGATGCTTATTCTTGGCATATTCTTTGTTACGATGGTAAATATTAACCTGTTTACTGAGATGATTAAATCCAACTACGATGAGATGGAGGTTTTTCTGGAGGACGAAGTGACGGGAAACCAGACCAATCTTCTCATGAACACTGTCAAAAAGATTGATGGCGTTCGTTCCGCAGAATACAGAACAAAAGAAGAAGCACTTAGTATTCTTAAGACGAGATGGGGAGAAAAAGGGTATTTGCTGGACTCCCTTGGCAATAATCCGCTTCCTAACTCAATCGTAATTGAAGTCGATAGCCTTGAAACAGCGGATCAGGTAAACGCGGCATTGCAGGAATTGGAAGGGATAGAGGATATCAGGTATTACAAGGAAACCGTTGATAACCTCATAAAAGTGAGCGGTTTTCTGCAGAAGGCAATGTTGGTTTTGATGGCATTCCTTGTAATAGTTTCCATTATTGTAGTGTCAAATACGATTAAACTGACAGTGGTGGCGAGATCGAGAGAAATCTCAATTATGAAGTATATAGGAGCAACAAACTGGTTTATAAGAGGGCCGTTTCTCTTGGAGGGCATAATAATAGGGACTATATCGTCGCTGCTTGCGGCAGGTATAACATATTTACTTTACTCAAAGCTTGTGGATTTTGCTGGAAAACAGATAATGCTGATATTAAGCTCACCACTTGTTCCGGCGATATACTTGGCAGTTAATATCGTAATTATATTCCTCGCAATTGGTGTTGGAATAGGCGGAGCCGGAAGCGTAATCTCTATGAGGAAATATTTGAACAAGTAAAACAAGCAGGATACAAGGGTGTGGCATAGGGGATATTTCATCCTGCGGCAGATTGTCTAATGAAGAATAGAAATGACAAAAAGAAAATATGTGCATTCATACTCGCATTTTTGATATGTGCGTCTTGGATTTCTCCTTCCGTAATACCTGCGTTCGCTACAGAAGCCGAGGATGAGCTGGAGGAGGTAATAGAGCAGCAGGAAGAGGCCGTGGCGGAGCGCGATGAGCTAGAGTTTCAGTTGGTAGAGAAACAGGCAGAGGTTGAGAGGCTAAATGATTTGGTCGATCAAAAGCAGGACGAACTCTACTCAAAGCAAGTCGAAATCGATGCCATGATAGATGACATCACAGAGCAGAGAAATAGTATCGACGACAGAAGAGGCGGACTCTACAGTAGGCTTCGCAGCATGTACAAGAAAGGGTCGATTGGATTCTTGGATGTGCTGTTTAGCTCCAGCAGTTTCTTGGAATTCCTCTCAAATTTATCGATGCTGCAGATTATATATCAAAACGACCAGGACACACTAGAGGGACTTGAGGATGAATATAGCTCACTCAAGGACTCTATGGCCAAGCTGGGTGCGGCAAAGGCCGAGATGGAGGTTGCGCAGGCAGAGCTTGAATCTGAGAGAAGCGACGCGGCATATGCTGAGGCTGAGCTTGAGGATACTCTTGAGTCTGTCAGAGCCTGGATAGAGGAACTTGAGGCTGAGAGGGCTGAACTTGAGGCCATAATAGAAGAAGAACAAAAAGCCGCAGCTGCTGCAGGATATGTATATACCGGAGGAAGCGGAGCATTTATCTGGCCTGTGAGTGGAAGTATTTCATCTTATTATGGATATAGAGATGATGCGCTCACGCTAGCTATCGGAGGGAGCAGTTTTCACGAAGGTATAGATATAGCGGTGCCGGTCGGAACGCCCATATATGCATCAGCGCCGGGCATGGTATCTTCAGCAACAGGATGGAGCGGAGGATATGGTTATTTGGTGGCTATAGTGCATGGTGACGGATGTAGCACGCTATATGGGCATAATTCATCAATCGTGGTGAGTCCGGGAGAATACGTTGAGCAGGGACAGATAATCGCATATTCGGGCTCAACCGGAACATCGACGGGGCCGCATTTACATTTTGAGATAAAGATTGGTGGCGCATCGGTTGATCCGCTGGGATACCTCTAGCTAAAACACGCAGATTTGAAAGAATAGCGAGTTTTTGGTAGAACACTAGAATGCCTTATTTGGATATATTTGGGATGGGGACAGAATTATGAAGAGGAAAGAAACAAAGAATAGAATACTATCAGCATTCTTCGTCATTATGTTGGCTTTGTTCTTGACAGGCCAAATGATTCCTGTCAGTGTTTTTGCCAATAATACAGATGACGAATCCGAAGAGACTTCAAGTGAATCGGCAGAGAAAACCGATATAACAGAGGAAGCCGAGGCGAATATCGATAACCTGCAGACAGAACTTGAAAAAATCGATGCGGAAAGAGAAGCTGCTCAGGCGGAGATGGAGTCGCTCACCGCTCAAGTGGAAGAAAAGAAGGAGCAGGTAGGACGAATCAACGAAGAAGTTGAAATAAAGCAGGATGAGATTCTGCTGAAGCAAGAGGAAATAGATTCGCAATCTCAGAAAATTGCGAAGCAGCAAGAGAGCATAGAAGCACAGTACGAAGGCCTTGGCAATAGGCTTAGGACTATGTATAAGAACGGCTCAATTGGATTTATAGATGTGCTTCTTGGTTCATCGAGTTTTTCTGAGCTCCTGAGCAATCTCGAAATGGTTCGTATGATTTATGAGAGCGACAAGGCAACGCTTGAGGATTTGCACGAGCATTACAACAAGTTAAAGGATGCCTTGGATGAGCTCAACTCAATGCAGAATGACCTTCTGCAGGCCAAAGAAGACCTTATCGTTGAAAAGGAAAACGCAGTAGCCGCACAGGAAGAATTGAATGAAGTTCTAGAAACTGTTCACGAAAGAATCCATGAGCTTGAGGAGCTGTCGGAGCAGGTTTCGGGATCAATATACGCCGAGCAGCAGAGAATAGAGGCGGAACTCGAGAGGCTCCGTGAGGAAGCAAGGATCAAAGCCGAAGAAGAAGCTAGGAAGAGGGCTGAAGAGGCAGCCAAGAGAAAGGCAGAAGCGGAAGCAAAGCGCGCAGAAGAAGAGGCCGCTGTCAAGGCCAAGCTTGAGGAAATTGATTTAGCTGCAGACGGGATAAGAGAGTCGATTGAGGCAAAGCAGAGTGAGGTGGACGACGCTTCTTCAGCCGTCTACGCAAAGCAGTCGGAAATAGATGCGCTTATTTCGAGCCAGACGGCTGATCTTGAGGCAAGGAAGGCAGAACTCCAAGTGGCATTTGATGCACTGCAAGCCGAGCTTGCGGAAATAGAGGCTGAGACGGAAAAAGAAGACTTTGAAGATTCAGAAGAATATGATGTAAGGCTCGCCGCCAAGAAGGCAGAGATAGAAGCGGTACAGGCTGAAATTGATGCGGTCCAAGTTGAAATAGATGGCACTATAGCTCCGGATACAAGCAATCTTGAGGCGGAGAAGGCCGAACTCGAGGGGGCGTTAAACGATCTCAAAGGTGAGCTCGAAGACTTGGAGGCAGAACTAGCCGCGAACAGAGAAGAGCGAGAAGGTATTTTGCCGAGCGAAACAGACGAAGGAGAAAACTCGGAAGGGGAATACGAGTACGTAGATCCTATGACATATACGGGTGGAACTCTGGCATGGCCGACCTCAGGCGGTTTTATATCATCTTACTTTGGGCCAAGGCCTCCGGAGGCTACAAACGGAATTGGTAGCACGGATCATGGAGCCATAGATATTGCAGTAGACACGGGAACACCGATATATGCTGCAGAGGCAGGAATTGTTATGCAACCGGATGGAATGAGCGATGACGGATGGTACTGGGGTTACGGTTATGCAGTTGTTATCTACCATGGCGAAGGCGTAAGCACGCTTTATGGGCATAACAGCAGCCTAGTAGTAAGCCCGGGCGACTTTGTAAGCAGAGGACAGGTTATAGCATATTCGGGATCAACGGGAATCTCTACTGGACCACATCTACATTTTGAAGTAAGAATAGATGGTGAAAAAGTTGATCCGCTGAATTATTTGTAATTGATATGCAACACAAAAGTGCAATAGAAAGAATACTAAACGCAAGAGGAATCTCCGCGGCTGATGAAGTCGCGGAGTTTCTATCGGAAAAACCCCAAAAGACCTATAATCCATTTCTTCTTCCCAATATGGAAGAGGGAGTGGATTTAATATTATCGGCAATAGATGACGAGAGGAAAATCTGCATCTACGGCGATTACGATAGCGATGGGGTTACTTCTGTTGCGCTTCTAAGAGATGTCTTAAAGGAAATTGGCGCGGATGTGACATACTATATTCCCTCTCGCTTTGATGACGGGTATGGTCTTAACAGCGCGGCTCTCGACAAGATAAAAGCGGCGGGAGTGTCTCTAGTCATAACGGTTGACTGCGGATGTACGTCTGTTAATGAAGTTGAGCACGCAAAATCGATAGGCTTGGAAATAATGGTTACCGACCATCACACACCAAAGGAAAATCTTCCCGACTGCATAGTAATAGACCCGCTCCTCGAAGGCTCTGAATACCCCTTCAAATATCTTG
Organism: Bacillota bacterium; assembly: GCA_017612585.1. Classification (GTDB taxonomy): domain Bacteria; phylum Bacillota; class Clostridia; order Peptostreptococcales; family Anaerovoracaceae; genus Eubacterium_B. The sequence continues at coordinate 37,616 of JAGAFN010000009.1, forward strand.
CGGGAGTAGGAGTTGCATTCAAACTCGCTCAGGCACTCGTTGAATCGACAGGTGCAGCCAAAGAAATACTAACAAAAAATCTTGATCTTCTCGGCATAGGAACGATAGTGGACATAGTTCCATTAGTTGACGAGAACAGAACCTTTGCCAAATACGGGCTAAGGGCGCTAAACGTAACGGAAAGAGCCGGTATCAAGGCTTTGATAGATAAGCTTGGTATAAAGCAGGGCGAGATTACGTCTCGCACCATTTCATATATAATAGGACCTCATATTAATGCTGCGGGAAGAGTCGATAATGCGACCCTCGCCGCGAGACTTCTTCAGACGGATGATTACGAGCGCGCGCTTGAACTCACCGATGAGCTCATAAACTGCAATATGGAGAGGAAGAAGTTCCAGGATGAACTTCAGAAGGTTTGCTACGAGAACATAGACGATGAATCCATATCAAGAGATAGATTTATTCTTCTTTCGCCAAAGGAAGCGCATGAAGGTATAATAGGAATAGTCGCGGGCAAGCTAAAAGAAGAAAAGAATGTTCCTGTGCTTATAACCACACCGATTGGTGAAGGCATGCATAAGGGTACGGGAAGAAGCCCTTCAGGCATTAATCTCTTTCAGCTTCTTCATTCGCATGCGGAGCTGTTTACGAGACTCGGAGGGCACTCCGCAGCATGTGGCTTCAGTATAGCGGAAGAAAATCTGCCGCTCCTAAGAGAAGCACTTAGGCGGGATATGGAAGGAATGCTAAAGGAAAACCCAAATTTGCTCGATAGTTCACCAGAGGCGGAGATAATAATGTATCCCGAAGAAATAACAAAGGACTTTATAGCGCAGCAAAAACTTCTTGAACCGTTCGGAAAGGATAACGAAGAGCCGGTTGTCGGAGTTGAGCTTGTGCCATTTGATGTGGCGCGCATGGGCGAAGGCAAGTTCCTTAGGTTCAGCGGAAAGCTTGGAAACGGAAATTTAATTAGATGCGTTGATTTCAGAAAAGCTGATGAGCACGAAGGAAAGTTAAGCATGGCCCAGGAAGCATCGGTAAGAGTAACCGCAGTGGGGAATCTTGATTTACAGTCGTGGAACGACAAAGAATATATACAGCTAAATCTAAAAGCGCTTAAACTCTAAGATCATACGCAATCCGAGGAAGACGAGGACAAGTAGTTTGGAAATAGCTGCAATGACGAGAAAACTCATTAGGAGAAACTCAAAATGGAAAGAAGAACAAGTACAATTGTATCGCTGATATTGGTGGTCATACTTCTTACGCTGGCAATAGCAGGTATTGCTGTTGGCGCATATTTTAAGCTGGCAAACAAAGTAATCGTGGACAGAGGCGAATACGAGATGATGAATGCCATAGCGGGACAGGCGAGCCAAGACGACTACGATGCGGTAAAGGATAAGTACAAGAAGTATGAGAAGTTTATAGACATTCAAGGCCTCATTGATGATTCATTCCTATGGGATTATGATGCAGCAGAAGAGATGGAAGCAGTCTATCGCGCAATGCTCGGAAGCCTCGGCGACCAATACACGAGGTATTTGGATGAGGAAGAATTGGAGGCTCTGATACTCAGCATGAACAGTAGCTTTACGGGAGTCGGAGTCGTGTTTATGCAGACTGACGATGGATTCATTATTACCGAGGTAATCAAAGATGGACCTGCGGATGCCGCGGGACTCAAGGCCGGAGATTATATACTCAAGGTGGACGGAAAAGAGTTCGAGTACTCGGACGATATGGCTGTTTGCATAAGAGGCGAGGCGGGAACGCAGGTAAAGCTTCTCATCAAGAGAGACGACAAGGAAATAGAATTCGATATCGTGCGCGGTAAGATCGAGACAGCGACGGTTGAAAGCGCCACATTGGAAGACGGAAAAATCGGATATATCCGTATCAAATCCTTCGGAGACGATACTGCCAAGATGTTTGACAGTGCACTTTCATCGCTCGAAGGTCAAAATGTGGAAGGCTTGATAATAGATCTACGAAATAACGGAGGCGGACTCTTTGATGCGGGAGTGTCAATTGCCGACACATTACTGCCAGACGGTGTAGTATCCTATGCCGAAGACAAGAACGGAAAGCGCACCAATTACAATTCAGACAGCAGGCATACGGACTTACCGATAGTTGTTATAACAAACGAAGCGACTGCGAGCACGTCCGAGATGCTTGCGGCAGCGCTAAAGGATTACGACGCAATTCTCGTAGGAACTACGACATACGGAAAGGGCGTTATGCAGGAAACTCATTTCTATAATGATGGTACGGCGGTAAACGTTACGGTGCGCCAATTCTTCTCGCCAAAGGGTAACGTAATTCATGGTGTAGGTGTCGAACCGACGGAAGTAGTTCCTCTTGCCGAAGGCCTCGAGGACACCCAGCTCGCAAGAGCAATTGAGATACTTCAAGGAAAGTAATTGATACTCAGCCATTGACTTTAGTTTGCGACAGTGTTATACTTTAGCAGTTGAAAGTAATATATTGCAACTCGCTGTGAAAGGAGAAGCATATGGCATACGAATCCAAATTCAAGTCCGAAGAAATAGATGAACTCTTTGATGCGATATTGACACTAGAGGACAGAGAGGACTGCTATCGTTTCTTTGAGGATATATGTACGATTAACGAGATTCACGCGATTTCGCAGAGGCTGCAGGTGGCCAAGCTTCTCCGAGCAAAGAAAACATATAACGAAATCGAGCAGCTAACCAAGGCTTCGACCGCAACGATAAGCAGAATAAACAAATGCATCGTCTACGGCGCAGACGGTTACAAGCGCGTGCTCGACAGACTTGAAGGAAAGACAAAGGAATAGCGATTCGCGAGGGGCCCGAAAGAGCCCCTCTTTGTTAGAGGAAGATGAGAGTATTCTTGAGCGAACGTTAAGAAGAAAACATATCTGAGATAGATGATGAGAAGATGAGAATATATCTGCACGAAAAAAGATCCCTTCACGGAGAAGCCGCATATCCTCTTATTAGGCTCGCCGCCGAGAACTATATCGATGCTGAGGGGCTTGATTTGGATTGCGATCTTCCAGAGGAGCGTGACGAGCTCGAGGATGAGATTTTTGTTCGGTTGCTCGAGGGTGCAGAGATTAAGGTCACGGAAAAGGGGAAACCATATTTTGTCGATGTTCCTTTGGAGTTTTCAGTAACCAACAGTGGCGACATGTGGATGTGCGCGGTGAGCGAAAAGCCCTGCGGCATAGATCTTCAGATCAGAAAAAATGCGTCGTACAAGAGGATTTCGGATCGTTTCTATCGGCCAAAGGAAAAAGAATTTGTCGATATGTTCGGTGAAGAGGGATTCTTCAGGATCTGGACCCGTAGAGAGGCATATGGGAAAGCGATAGGGGAAGGATTCTGGGGCGACATACCGGAGATTGTATGCGAAGGCGCACGCGAGCTCGTAGATGTATCGAATAAGTTCGAGTTTGCGGAAGAGGATATGCGTGTGGAGTCTTCTGCAAGCACACCTGTATTGAAAGACGTTATAGGCGATTATTTCATTTCCGAAGTCGAGGTCGGTGACGGAATCTACTGTGCAATCTGCACCAAGGATCCTGCGCCGTACCCGATTATTAGCTTTTGATAGGATTTGGAATCTTACATAACTCTTTTTTATTTTTCCATATATGCCTAACTAATTTTATACATTTGTAACTGTTTTTTGTGTCGCCGTTAAAGAAGTGTTTCACAAGAAGGCGATATTTTAGTATAATTTTCGTAGTTGATTTTTGACTCATATAAGAACTACATGGGAACTCAAATAAGAACTCAAATAGGAACTCACGCAAGATAGGAGGACAACATTGGAAAAGGTTTTGCTTTCCGGAAATGAAGCCATAGCGAGGGGGGCTTACGAGGCGGGCGTACTCGTCTGCTCCGCGTATCCCGGAACTCCGAGCACGGAGATTCTCGAGGCGATGCCGCAGTATAGCGAGGTTTACTGCGAATGGGCACCTAACGAAAAGGTTGCGGCCGAAGTTGCTTACGGCGCATCGATTGCCGGCGTAAGAAGCCTCTGCGCCATGAAACATGTCGGAGTAAACGTTGCGGCGGATCCGATATTTACCGCTGCATATAACGGAGTTAAGGGCGGATTCATAGTGGTTTCCGCAGACGATCCGAGCATGCATTCGTCGCAGAACGAGCAGGATAACAGGCATTATGCCAGAGCAGCCAAGATGGCTATGGTTGAGCCTTCGAATTCGCAGGAATGCCTTGACTTTGTAAAAGAAGCATTCGAGATTTCCGAGAAGTTCGACATGCCGGTTCTCTTTAGAATAACGACAAGAGTCGCGCACTCCAAGTCAATAGTTACGATGGGAGAGCGCGCTGTTCCGGAGATTCAGCCTTACGAAAAGAATGCAAAGAAGAATATTTCGACACCTGCAAATGCTGTTCAGAATCACGCCAAGGTGGAGAAGAATTTGGCGGAGCTCAAAGCATACGGAAATACCTGCAAACTAAACAAAGTTGAGATGGCGGGAACCAAGATTGGTGTCGTAACAGCATCGATTGCTTATGAATATGCCAAGGACGCATTCCCGGAAGATACATCATTCCTGAAACTCGGTCTTACCAATCCGCTTCCTATGGAACTAATCAGAGACTTTGCGTCAAAAGTTGAAAAGCTTTACGTAATAGAAGAACTCGACGGATTCATGGAAGAGCAGATCAAAGCCGCCGGAATCGAATGCGAAGGAAAAGATAAAATCGGTTATCTATACGAATTAAATCCGCAGCTCATCAAAGAACGTATATTTGGCGAGAAACCTGAGGCTGTGGACCTTGGGGTGGAGGCAGTATCGAGACCACCGGCACTTTGCCCGGGTTGCCCGCACAGAGGATTCTTCTATACAATGGCGAAAAAGAAGAATGTAGTTCTAACGGGCGACATCGGTTGCTATACTTTAGGATCCGCGCCGCCGCTTAATGCACTCGATTCATGCGTATGCATGGGCGGAGGATTCTCGGTCGGAATGGGAATCGCAAAGGCACTCGAGCTTACAGGGCAGGAGAAGAAGATATTCGGCGTCGTGGGTGACTCGACATTCTTCCACAGCGGAATAACCGGCGCAGTCGAAATCTTCTATAACAACGGAAATATAATTCCGATCGTCCTCGATAACTCCATCACGGGAATGACGGGTCATCAGGATAATCCGGGAACGGGTTACAATCTTCAGGGGGAAGTCGCTGAAGCCGTAAAGATAGAAGAGGTGCTCAAGGCTTGCGGATTTGAAAATGTGATCATAGTTGACCCGCAGGATCTGGACGCAATGAAGAAAGCGGTTGAAGATGCTGAGAATTCCGAACAGAGATCTGCAATTATTGCGAGACGTCCCTGCGTTCTCATCAAGAGAATCAATCACAACTTTGGTAAATGCGAAGTCGATAAGGATAAATGCATAGGCTGCAAGATGTGCATAGGCGTAGGCTGTCCTGCGATAATGATGAAGGATGGTCAGTCAGAAATAGACACTGCGCAGTGCACGGGCTGCACGGTTTGCGCGCAGGTTTGTCCGGTAGATGCAATTTCGAGAAAGTGAGGAACGCCATGAATAACAAAAGTGCTCTCTTGGTAGGTGTAGGCGGTCAGGGTGCAATCCTCACTGCCAAAGTGCTCGTAAACGGTCTTATGAAGGCCGGCTACGACGTAAAGATGTCAGAGGTTCACGGAATGAGCCAGCGCGGAGGAAGCGTATCGACTCAGGTCCACTGGGGAGAGGAAGTGCATTCTCCCGTAATCGGAAAGGGTGCGGCAGACATTATAGTCGCGTTCGAAAAGATGGAAGCCGTAAGATATGCAGATTTTCTTAAGCCCGACGGAATCGCAGTAATAAACGATTTTGAAATGCCGTCATCTACTATAGCCGCAGGACTTGTTGAATATCCCGAGGGATGCCTCGAAGCCATGCAGAGTCATTTCAAATGCCATGTGCTTAAGGCAGAGGAAATCGCTAGGGAACTCGGCGACGTAAAATGCGCCAATATCGTTCTCTTTGGAAGCATGGTAAAGGCTCTCGGCATGGACGATATCGACTGGGAAGAAGTCATAAGAGAAACAGTTCCCGAGAAGTTTATTGACTTGAATCTTGCCGCATACAAGGCGGGTTACGAGGCTGTATAGAGTAAGGACGTTTGACTAAGTTAGAGATTTATTATTGATGGCGCGACTAAATGGTCGCGCCGTTAAATAGGAGGAGCATTCATGGCAGAGGGAAAAGTGGCACGCGCCAAGAAAGAATTGAATATTTCCGAGGACGCGGCCAAAAGGCTATCTTATAGGAGCCGTACTTCGCATGAACTCGCATTGTATTTGGAGGACAAGGGGTTTGATTCGGAACTAATCAAGTCCACGATAGAGGAGTTCAAGGATATCGGATATTTGGATGACGAGAGGTTCTCTCGCGATTATTTCAGATATGCCGCTGCCAAAGGATGGGCCAAGTCAAGAGCCAAGCGCGAACTAAAACGAAAAGGAGTCTCCGATGACGTAATCGAATCCGCATATAACGACTACCTTGAAGAATTCGGCGAGACAGATGACCGGGCAGCACTCGAAATCGCAAAGAAGATGATAACTTCCGACATGCTCGACGAGCGCGGACGCATCATCGAAAAATACAAAGCCCGCGTTGCCCGAAGACTCTTCAACTACGGATACGGCACGAGCACGATATACGCGGCAATCAATCAAGCGCTCAGTGAGCTGAATGCTGACTAATAGCTGAACATACATGTATTCTCGGAACGATTCCGCAGGAACGTATACAATTACACGAGATAAAAGCATAACCTCTGTGAGGTTGGCATCAGTGACGAGCGTAAGCGAGGAATCATTGATGCAACCCTCCAGAGGTTCAATTTTATTGAAGTAGTAATTGTACGTTCCGAGGACTTAGTGAAGAGAATACGTGCATGTTCAGCTTTGTTTAGTCAGCATGTTAACTGCCTGGATGAATGAGTCGAGGTCGTCTGTGCGCTGAAAGATTGCGCGTGCGAATGTTTTGTTGCCGCCGCCTTTGCCGCCGAATACGGTGGCATTTTCTTTTACGAGTTTTCCGCAGTCGTGGTTTTCGGAGAAGAGGAAGACTGTGAGGCTCGGCTTATGGATGAGGTAGAGCATTGACGGAATCTTGCCTGAGAGGCTGCGGCCGAGCTCTATTATGTCGTCAGCAGTCAGAATCGAATATTCCATACGGATAGCGCCAGTGTCGGGAATGACGACTATACCTGCATTAGAATTTGTAGTCGCAATCGCAGCGTCGCTTCGGGCATCTTCGAACATAGATGAAATCTTATCCGACTCGCGGCGAAGCACTTCCTTCGTAAGATTGTAGAGCCTGTCTCGAATCTCTTTGTTCTTATCATTTCTTGCGTTGTATTTATCCATAAGGTCGGGTA